>MNZP01000192.1 GCA_001873675.1 Syntrophaceae bacterium CG2_30_49_12
GCCTGGAACCCGTCAAAGAGGCCGCATACACCATGAAACGTCACTGGGATGGCATCCTTAGATGGTTCACGTCAAAGATCAACAACGGCATCCTTGAGGGAATCAATAGCCTCATCCAAGCAGCCAAAGCCAAGGCAAGAGGATACCGTACTGTGAAAAACCTGATCACCATGATCTACCTCATTGGAGGTAAACTCGAATTCAGGCTACCCACATGAAACAGCGAGGAACCTCTTTTTTTGTAGTAAATCACGACAAGTATTCCATAAAACATTGAAATTGTAGGCATTTATTTTCCTCATTAGTACTCTTTCGTCAGTTTGTCCAGTTCTGCCAGCGAAAAGACGGGGCCATCCTTGCAGACGAATTTGTTACCCACATTACAGCGGCCGCACTTTCCGATGCCGCACTTCATCCTCATCTCCAGAGAGGTGATGATATTTTCCTTTGAGAAACCAAGATCGAAGAATACCGGCAGGGTAAAACGAATCATGACCGGCGGTCCGCATATCACCGTCACGGCGTTTTCCGAACTTGGCGCCACCTCTTTGCAAACCGTGGGGACAAAACCTTCTCTACCCTTCCAACTTTCATCGCCCTTATCAACAGTCACGTTCAGGTTGATATCGTCTCTCGCCTCCCAGGCGGCAAGCTCATCCTTGTATATCAAGAGTCCCGGTGTCCTGGCCCCATATACGACGGTAATATTCCCGAAGCGGGAGCGGTTGTCCTTATGGAGTATATAGACGATGAGGGACCTCAAGGTGGTAAAGGCAAAGCCACCGCCGACAACCACGATATTCTTCCCCTCGAGATAGTCAATGGGCCATGAATTCCCCATGGGACCTCTGACCCCCATGCGTGTTCCCACCTCCAGGTCGTGGAGGGTGCTGGTAACAATCCCTGCCTTCTGCACGGTGAATTCGAGATAGCCCGGCTGTGTCGGTGATGAGGCGATACCGATAGGTGATTCCCCTTTGCCAAAGATAGAAAGTTCGGCAAACTGACCGGGAAGATATTTAAAGTTTGCCTCGTCCTCGCTATTGATAAAGGCAAAACGAAAGGTCTTGATGTCCTTTGTATCAACCTCCGTGACGATATTTACCACTTCAACGGGTATGGGTATGTATGGATTTAGCATTACCATCTCCTGCCTTTATAATTTCGCAATATCTTCCACTATTTTTCTAATGTCTAAATTAACAGGGCAATACATGACGCACCTCCCGCATCCGACACAGGAGATCGCCCCAAAGTTGTCCACATAATACTTGAATTTGTGCATGACTCGCTGCCGCCACCTCTCCTTCTGTGTCGTTCTCGGATTGTGACCCGATGTCTCCAGGGTGAAAAGCGGGTACATACAGGAATCCCAGTTCCTTATCCTGATGCCGTCGCTTCCCTTCGCCTCGTCACTGATATCAAAGCAGTGACAGGTGGGACAGAGATAGGTGCAGGTGCCACAGGCGAGACACTTTCGGTGGATTGTCTCCCAGAAGGGATGTTCGAAATTGTTATCCAGTATCGGTTTGATATCTTTTGCCGGTATGTGCGATTTGATCTCTTTTTCCGCCCTTTCCGCGATTTCTTTTTTCAGGGTTTCCTCAGCTTCTCCGGCCTTCGGGAGGTCTCCAAAGTATTTGAGAAGTTTTTCTCCGCGAGAGGTGATGAATTCCACAAGGTAGTTATCACCTATGTCCATCAACAGTATGTCGGCACCTTCTCCCGAGGTCGGGCTTCCATCAACGGATGTACAGAAACAGGTGGAATAGGGGGGATGCACACAGGCCATGGAGATTACCGTTGTTTTTTCTCTCCTGGCAATATAGTAGGGGTCTTTGTATTTATCCTGTTCGAAGAGCATATCGAGGAGCGCAAAGCTGCGGGCATCACAGGGGCGTACCCCAAAGAGGACAGCCTCCCTTACTTCCACTTCACCCGTAGAGAGTTCCATACCTTTGCCGGTTCGGGTATATTTCATCATTATCTCCGTACGGGGGAAAAAGAAGGTCTTGGGGGCGTTCCTTGAATTTGAAAAATCAAGCAGGGGTTCCCTTCCTTCTTTCAAGGCCATAAAGAGGACATTATCCTCTTCTTTAACCGGCGCATAGACCAGCATCTCCCGGGAGATGTTCTTGATAATGCCGGCCAGTTTATCTTTCTTCAGTAGCCTCTTTTCCATATCTTTCCTTTCAGGTTGTTTAGGCTGTAGGCTGTTAGGCTGTAGGCAGTGACTAACAGCCTACAGCCTATCCCCCTAAGCAGTTAAAGCAGTCCTAAAACACTCAGGAGGGGCGCCGGATCGGTGTGGTGAAGTTTAAACCAGTTTTCCGATCCCGCAAGTCCCAGCGCCAGGGCTATCAATTCGGTAAAATAAAAGACGGGAAGTCTCACGTTTTCACTGGCCCTCATGTCCAGATTGGCCATACAGATGGGGCAGGCCGCAACGAGACAGTTTGCCTCGGCTTCTCTGGCCATGGTCATCAATTTATTCACCATACGCGTCACGATATTGGTTTTACTGATGGTGAGACTACCGCCACAGCAATCAGTCTTGTAAGACCAGGGACGTGCATCGGCGCCGAGACAGTTCATGATGCTATCCAGCATAACGGGATTTTCATAGTCATCGAATTCACAGACCTCCGGCGGTCTCAGCAGGAGGCATCCATAGTAGGAAACCGGTTTGAGGCCTGTCAGTTTCTTGGTTACCTTTCCCTGCAGGGTCTCAAGACCTATGTCGTTGTAAATAATGTCAATGGGATTTCTCACGGCTATAGAGCCCCTGTATTCCCTGCCGGCGATACCTTCCACCTCGGATTTTAAAGCGCTGTCTTTCTTGAGATGGTAGTTAGCGGTCTTTAAGCGATTGAAGCAGGCGGCACAGGGGACCATCACTTCCGACACATCAGCGGCATCCTTTTCGGCAGCGATAAGGGTTAGCGCGGGAAGGGCAATGGAAAGCTTAAAATTGGTACTATGGGCAGAGGTAGCGCCACAACAGCACCAATCATCAACCTCTTTCAGTTCAATCCCCAGGGCGCCACATACAGCCTTTACCGATTGGTCATATTCCTTCGCCGTGCCGTGGAGTGAGCATCCCGGATAGTATGAAACTTTCAACAATCGCCTCCTTAACTTTACTCTTTATGAATGCTTCGTCTTTTCAAATACCTTTTTTACGGTCTTGATATCTTTTGTTCTCGGGGGCAACAGGGGAAGTTTGCCTTTCTTGAACATATCTATACCCATGGCCATATCGGAGAAGAGGTCCCCCGATTTTAACTTGTACTGCATCATCATAAGGGGTTCATTGATCCGCCCCCACAATTTGACGCTGGAAAGGAACGCCTCATGGAATTTCAGGATATTCTTTTCCCCGGCGCCGACGCCTGATTCAATGGCCATTTGCCTTAAGGCATCCATCAGGCGGGCGATATCCACCTCATTGGGACAACGGGTAATACAGGTCTCACAGGAGACACAGAGCCAGATTGTTGAACTGTTGAGAACCTCGTCCCGCTTTCCCATCTGAATCATCTTGATGATTCTGTTTGGGTTGTATTCCATAGCAAAGGAGAGGGGACATCCCGCCGTGCATTTCCTGCAGTGGTAACACCTCTGGATGGGAACACCACTGATCTTTTCATTCACTTCTTCGAGAAAGGTTGCCATGATTACCCCTCAAGTCTTATTTCGGTGTAAAGATAAAATCTTCTTTGTCGCTTTCCTTGAAGGCGCCAAGCATGGCCGGTTCATCCGGCGAGATACCGGCCCTGTGCTCAAACAGCTCAAGAGCGTCCTTATCTAATTTCTTCAAGAACCTTCGCAGATCCACACCCATGGGACATACTGCAATGCAGGAGCCACAATCTACGCATCGTCCCGCCATGTGAAAAAGCCGCATCAACTGAAATACCTGCGTGTCGGACCGGTCCTCACCGATGCCGACCCACCGCGGCTGGCTCTGTTCGACAAAACATACCTTGCAGTAACAGGACGGACAGGCATTGCGGCAGGCATAACAGCGTACACACTTATCCATTTCCCTGGTGAAGTAGTTCCACCTTTCATCCGGGGAGAGCTTTTCAAATTCATCCACCCTGGCGTATTCCTGGGTGACATCCATTGCCGGGGCATGATCACCTGTCATCAGATCAGAAATAAGGGGATTGTTGAAACGGCAGGCAAGGCAGTTATCGGCCAGCGCCTCCTTAAGAGGGATTTTCCGTTCGCCGGCGGCTGTCTTTACCAGGACGGAATCTCCTGCTACAGATGCCTCGAGTATCTCCTCACCCGCAATGAGGGCGTCCATCTTCTTCCTGTCCACATAGCCGGTGCAGGGAACACCGAGGATCACGATATCGTCCCTGTTATACTGCTTTTCCTGAAGATGGATTACCAGTGAGCGGGTTGTGCATCCCCTTGCGACAACACCTACCGTCTTTTTTGTTCTGTCTGCCGGCTTAAGGCGCTTCTGTGATTCCCTGTGCTGTGAGAGGAGGTCGTGGACGAACTTGGCAAGATTTTGCACGCAGAAGGCGTTCCAGACAAGTTTTTCAGCGTCTTCGGGATCGGTAATAAAGCAGGGCGGGGCAAGAAGGGGAAGGGTGCCTTTTTCATACCCTACGATAATATCCGCCTTTTTTTCCGCCAGCAATTTTTTTGCTTCTTCACGTAGTTTCGTCTCTACATTTTCCACAGTTTCAATTCCTCAAGATTTTGTAACTACTCAGGTGTTTAGACTGAAGGCTGAAGGCTGAAGGCTGAAGGCTGAAGACTGAAGTGTCCTAAAAGTCTTCCACCTTCAGTCTATCTACCTGAGTAGCTGCCATTTCTTTACCAGCTTGCCCGCCGGACCGAGGGCGGTAACGGCTGCCGTGACGGCTTTTATAACCTGGGCAAAGCGTTCCCCCTCAGATGCCGATACCCAGGTAAACATCGTCCTGTCACCTTCTACGCCGATATACGAAAGGAAACGCTTTAACATGGCGAACTTCCTTTTGGCGGATAGATTCCCCGTCAGGTAGTGACATTCTCCCGGATGGCAGCCGGAGACGAGGACGCCATCCGCCCCCTCCTGGAGGGCCTTGACAATAAAAAAAGGATTGATCCTCCCCGTACAGGGGACCCTTATAATCCTCACATTCGGTGGATACTGTATTCTGCTTATCCCCGCCAGATCCGCCCCGGCATACGTGCACCAGTTACAGACAATGGCTACTATTCTTGGCCTCCAGCCTTCAACCGGTTGATTTTCAGTCATATATTCTCCATTCAAAAGGCACTTAGCTGTGCCAGGATTTCCTCGTTGGCAAAGCCGTTCAAATCAACGGCGTTCATCCTGCAGGATGCCGTGCAAATCCCGCAGCCCTTGCAGAGGACGGTATTAACCACCGCACAACCCTCGTTGGGGTCCACCGCGATGGCGCCAAAGGGACAATTGGCCTCGCAGAGTCCACAGGCCGCGCATCTTTCCTTATTCACATAGGCCGTTTTCCCCTCGGCCTCTATATAATCCTTGGTGAGGATGGTACAAGCCCTCGAAACGGCGGCGTTGGCCTGAGTTATCGCTTCACTGCTGAATTTCGGCGAGTGGGCAAGGCCGCACATGAAGATGCCATCGGTGGCAAAATCAACGGGCCTTAACTTTACATGGGCCTCGAGGAAGAAGCCATCCTGATTGGTCGGCACCTTCAGCATCTTGCCGATGGCATCATTTTCAGGATTGGCGACGGTGCCTACACTCAACGCCAGGATGTCTGCTTTGATCTCCACATTTTCATTGAGTACCGGATCAAAGACGGTTACGGAGATCTGCGCGCCATCGCCGGCGACCTCCGGTTTCCTGTCCTCATCGTAACGGATGAATTTCACGTTTGCCTCGCGCGCCTGCCGGTAATAGTCTTCTTTGAATCCGAACGTCCTGATGTCTCGATAGATAATGGTCACATCCTTTTTCGGATCGGCGGCTTTCAGTTTGAGCGCATTCTTTACTGCCTCGCTGCAACAGTACCTGCTACAGTAAGGCCTTTCGGCATTCCT
>MNZP01000109.1 GCA_001873675.1 Syntrophaceae bacterium CG2_30_49_12
CAGTTATGTTCTTAAGTTTGACGGCCCCGATTCCTATAAGATCATAGAAGATAAGAGCGGGGCGCTTGCAGGAAAAGGGGAACTGAACAAACCATTCCTGGGGCCAAACTTCTCCATCCTGGTCGAGGGTGACCATGCCAGGAAGGGCAGGAAAATGAAATTTAGCGTCCTTACCCCGGCTTCCGCCGTTGAAGGCTTGCAGGGGAGTCTGGCCGTCTCGCCCATCAAGAATACCGAACTGGTTACCATATCGGCCACCGCCCCGAACCCATCCATGGCTGCGACAAAGGTAAACGTCATTGTCTCGGAATATAAGAGCCTCGCTGTTTTGAAGGATACGCAAAATGCCGCCAGCGCCCTTGCTTTTATTGATGAGCAGATCGGGATACTGGAAAAAAGCCTCAGGTCTTCCGAGGGCAGGCTGATGTCGTTCAAAGAAAAGGAAAAGCTGGTCTCCCTGAGCGATGATGCCCGTGCAACCTTACAGCAACTGATGAATTTTGACACGGAGCTTAAACAGGCCGAGGGTTTGAGAAAGCAGGCGGAGTTTATCGCGGAGAATATTATGCAGAGCGATGGTATGCCGGATAAGAGCATTGTTGCCCTCGGCGCCAGCACGAAAAGTGAGAGATTAAATGCCCTTGCCCAGAAGCTCTCCGAGCTCCAGTCGCGCATGATTACCCTGAAAATTAACTATAAAGAGAAGCACCCCCTTGTTGTGGAGGCCGTTGAACAGATTAAAGAAACAAAGAAGGGGATAATGGCCGAACTTTCATCCATAATTGCATCCCTGAAGGTAAATGAAAGATCCATTAAGGGTAACATCTCCTCCTATGAAAAACGGATCAACGCTCTTCCCGCTGCAGAAAAGAGACTGGCTGAACTGACCAGGGGGGCCGAAGTACAGCAGAGCGCCTATTCCTCTCTTCTCCGGAACAAGCAGGAGTTTGAGATAATGAAGGCAGGCGAAATCGGAAACGTCTGGGTGGTCGATTCGGCCGCCTCGGCCAAAATAATCAAACCTAAGGTAATGCGTAGCCTCATGCTTGCCGTTGTTGTCGGCCTGTTCGTGGGAGTTGGCATCGCCTTTTTCCTGGAATACCTTGACAATACCATCAAGAACCCTGATGACGTGAAGCGAATAACCGATCTTCCCCTCCTGGGTTCCATAGCAAAGCTTGATACTCGGGCAGGGGAGAATGGTGGAGAGCTTATCACCCATACAATGCCGAAGGCCAATATATCCGAGGCATTCAGAACCATAAGAACCAACATCTTTTTTGCCTCCTTCGATACACCCAAAAGATTAATAGGCGTAACCAGCTCCGTGCCCGAGGAAGGAAAGACACTCTTTGCGGCCAACCTTGCAGTTTCTATTGCTCAGGCGGACAAAAGGGTGCTCCTTATAGACGCAGACATGCGACGTCCCCGCCTCCACAGGATATTCAACCAGAAGCGAGCGCCGGGGCTTTCCAATCTCATCATGGCGGAAGATATTGAGGGGGCTATAGGCGAAGCTATACGGAAACTCCCGATACCTGGAGTGGACGTGATTTATTCCGGCGACATACCGCACAACCCCAATGAGCTTCTCGGCTCACAAAAGCTGAAGGGTATTATCGATCTGATATCTGAAAGATACGACTATATCCTTTTTGACTCTCCTCCAATCCTGTCGGTCAGTGACCCGGTTGTGTTGACAAATCGACTTGATGGCACAATTTTGATTATCCATGCCGAAAAGACAGACAAAAACGCTCTCAAGCAGGCGCTGGAGAGCATTCCCGACGAAAAGGTGATGGGCCTTGTCCTGAACAACATAAATATTGAAAGAGATAGGTATTACTATAGATACTACCATCAATACTACTACAGCTATGAACCAAAATCCACCGCCTAATTTTTTGCCCAATTCGATGGATTGATTGGGATAAAACAGATCAAGGCGATACACCTCGCCTACTTAAGACGAATGAACATGACCGCTGACAGGATGTAGAGTGTTAGGGCAGCAAACAGCACGGATCTGAAGCCCCACCCTATGGCGACCAATACCGTTGCCGAACTTCCCATTACGGAGAAAAAGCCGTTTATACCCCAGGCCCAGGGGATGATCTCTTCCCCCCTTCCCTTTAATTCAGTAAGCCCGGAGGGGAAGGGGATACCCATGGGTATGGCAAGCGGGAAAATGAGTGAACTGCAAACAAACATCCGTATCCATAAGGACAGACCGGCCAGGACGTCTTGCAGCCACCAGTCCAAAGTCGAGAAAACGATTATCATGACGCCAATACAGGATATGCACCCCCAGATATGCCTTGATGTCACCTTACTGATTCTCCCGGCAAGCAGACTTCCGATGCCTGAATATACAAGAAATGAACCGATAACAACACTTGCCGAGAAGACAGGGTCGTAGAGATAGCGGATGAATTGCTGCAGGATGGACATTTCGAGAAACATGTAGGCCATCCCCAGGGCGCCAAAATAGATAAAAACAGGCACAAGACCTCCGGAAGGGCGGCGTATGAGACGAATGGGGGCCAGGATGAAGACCATGCCGAGAAGAAAGAGGATGGCCGCCGTGATGAAGACCAGGATATAGCCCCAATCCATAAAGGGAATCCACTGGCGGCCGAAGGCGCCAAGGTATCGCTTCAGCATCTCAATCTTGAAAAAGTGAGAAAAGAAGGGCCTGTCGTCCGTAGCAGGCCGAATATAGAAGGGATATTCTCTGTAAAACTGTTCCCTTGCAGCGGGTGAAAGAAGTCGTAGCGCGGCAAGGTAGAATGAACTTTTCTCTAACTTGTTGAAAACGTTTGTTTCTTCTTCCTTTACCCCCGGGTAGTAGCAGAGATCGAAAAAGCGGCTTTTACAGAAGGATTTGACGGCTTCCATCTCCTCATGATGAAAGTTTCCGTTTTTGACCAGGATTGTTGCTGTCTGCCAGCTTCTGACCATGATAATGGAGCGGGAAGGTGCGTTTTTCCCATGGGCGAGAATGGCCTCTATGGCCATGGCCAGGAGTTTGATATTGTCCCGCGGGGGATTTTTGATCCACCGGGAGATACTCAATATCCCCTCCGGCTTGAGACGCCTAAGACAGGTTTCCAGCGCCTCCGTGGTAAAGAGATAATTCTCGTTGAGGGAATAGACACCCGCCGAAGCCGAGCTCATAGATTCCAACAGGCTGATCTGGATCAAATCAAATGACTGCTCCGTTCTTTCGAGGTATCCCCTGCCTTCCTCAATAAAGACATGGGAATATCCGGGGTGATAGATGTCTCCACTGAAGCTCCGGTAAGGTCCCCTCATCAGGGCGACAATATCTCCGTTCATCTCCACGACGGAGACGGTTCGCGCCAGGTGGTATCTGGCATTGAGTATCTCTGTCCCTGAACCCCCGCCGATAATCAGAACCTCCGGGTAATGGAAGAGTTTATAGGCGAGTGAGTTGGTACGGTAGTCCAGGAAACACAGCTCCTCTAAATTGCCGTTAAACCGGACGATGGCGCCGACGATGTTACCGTCGAGGAAGAGACCCTTCTGACGCGGTAACGGGCAGGGACAGTTGAGACTCAGGTCGGGCAGGTAATGGAAGGCCGGACTATCCAGAACTGTTACCAGCCCGAGGGGCCCAAATATTTCCCTTTCTTTTTTCGCCCCCGTGAGATTGGCGGCCTGGGAGAGGTCTTTAAATTTACTCATTTCGAGAGGCGTATGGTGTAAGAAGAGGAAATAGAGCAGTACGACGGATGCCATGACAATGCCGCTCACCAGTTTCCGGATCCGGCTGTTGGCCATGACAAGGCTTGTACTGACCGCGATTATCGAGATAATAAGGATAATTTCGTGGGGGCCAACACGGAGAACGGTTAGTAAAGCGATAAGACTCCCCAATCCGGAACCGATTAGATTGACAAAATATATCCGGTAAGCATGAGCCGCAAAAACTGAAAAACTGAGGCCAATATAGAGGGCGCCGAGGAAAAAGGGGATAAAGATGGAAAGACAGAGATAGAGGAGATGCAAGATTTCGTGCGTAAGCCAGATGATCATCAGGGGGTTGAATTCGATTGTCCGTAGAAGGTGGATATTTGCCCATATCGCGGACGTCAGGAGAAGGGGCAGGATAAAGAGAACCGCTGAAAGGTGATTTTTTAACCACCCTTTAAAAATAAAAACAAAAGTGCCGCTCGTTCCAAACCCCAACAGGGCAATGCTGATGATTAAATAGGAGAAATGGTACCAGTACTGGATAGAGAGTAGTTTAACCAGGAGGATCTGATATGCAATCAGGACAGAGGAGACAAGGAAGATCGAACTCTGGATGCGCGGGAATGAGGGGTGGGATACCATAGTCAATAATGCTTGCCGGTTAAGGGGACAAAGCGGACCGGCATCAGATTCTGGGTGGTAATCTTTCCCTCGTTATCCTTTACAACCATGACGAGATTCTGAACCATAAAGGCGCCCCCCACAGGGATGACCAAGCGACCGCCGTTTTTAAGTTGCTTGAGCAGGGGTGGCGGGATATGACCGGCCGCGGCGGTGACAATGATGACATCGAAAGGGGCACGATTAGCCCAGCCGTAATAGCCATCGCCCGTTACGACTTCAATATTGTTATAGCCCAGTTTTTTCAGGCGAGTCGCTGCCGTCCTGGCCAGTTCCGGGATGATCTCCATGGTATATACCTTTTTGACTAAGGGGGAGAGAACGGCAGCCTGGTAGCCCGACCCCGTGCCGACTTCAAGGACTGTCTTTTCCTTCTTTAGATTTAGGACCTCCGTCATATACGCCACGATATACGGCTGAGAAATTGTCTGTCCGTATCCGATAGGCAACGGTATATCCTCATAGGCTGAGGAGAGGTACCCTTTCGGTACGAAATGGTGGCGGGGGACGGACATCATGGCCTGGATCACGCTTCTATCCCCGATACCTCTCCGGATAATCTGCTCGTGAACCATTGCCCTTCTCAGGGACAGAAAGTGCGCATCATCCTGGTCCGCCGCAGGGAGCTGTTTCCCGGCTACAGGGATCGTCGCCACAACTAAGATGAAAAATAGCGATAACAAGCCTGTTAGGGTCATCGCTGGATTTTTCTTCCACCCTCTTCCCATGATCCAGTCCGATATCTGATAAAAATGGAGCGCTCTCAGAAGGGATGAATATCTGTATGGATGATCTTTCAGGTAATTTTACGTCACTAAGAAAAATCCCCCTGCGTGTGCAGGGGGATTTTGTTCAATCAATTATTGTTTTACAACATTGATTGCCTTGGGACCTTTAGGGCCTTTTTCGATATCAAAGCTGACTGAATCGCCCTCGGCAAGGGACTTAAAGCCGTTGCCCTGGATGGAAGTGTGATGAACAAACACATCTCTGCCGTCTTCGGTTGCTATGAAGCCGAAGCCCTTTGAATCATTGAACCACTTTACTGTTCCATTGACCATTTTGTTACCTCCTTTATTAAACTAAAGTCTCAGGAGGGCTGCACTAATCAAAAACTAAAAAACCCACAAAGCTAAAAGTCTTAGTGGTCCTATGCGCCAAAAAACTTCTGAAACTTCTGATTATCTATAACACATCTTCCATAGAAAAGTCAAAAAAAAATTTAATTCGCCGCTGGTGGTATGAGATGGGCAGTCCCTTATATCCTGGCGTCAAGGAATTGCTTCTTATACCATTTCGCTTTCTTTGGCGTGACTATTCAGCCACTAAGACACCAAGACACTAAGATCATATAATTATTCTTTGAATACCCTTCTTGATGAGGGACACATTAAAATTAATGTAACTACTCAGGTATCTTGCCACAAAGGCACCAAGGCACCAAGATTATAGGATTAATTCTTTATAATAGCCTTTTTAATGCATGGCACATTGAAATTAATGAGAAAACTCCGTTATTCAATTTATATCCATCTTCTCTTTGGGTCTTTGTGCCTTGGTGGCTGAATAGTTTCGAAAATCTTTGATTTTCCGGTTTTAACCCTACAACAGCAA
>MNZP01000135.1 GCA_001873675.1 Syntrophaceae bacterium CG2_30_49_12
CAACATCTCCACGCTGCCATCGGAAGAGCCGTTATCAATGACGATGATCTCATACGTTATGCCCCGCACCGTTTTATAAATCGAAGCGAGGCAATTTTGTAATAGATCCTTTGTATTCCAGTTGACGATGACGATGGAAATGTCCATCTTTAGTCGCCTGATTTTTCCTGCCTGTTTAATTCATTCAACTTGGCATACTTGAAAAACTTGTTCACCGCATCGGTAACCGCCAGCGTCAGGCCCTGAGCGCCATCAAGGATACCGAGCCTCAAAAAATAGTCCTGGGAGAAGGTGAGAAAGGCCCGCAGAACCGCAGACCAGACAGACATCCTTTTACCCATAGCAAAGGCCTCTCTGGCGCCGAGTGTGGAGTAGTTGTCAATCTTGAGGAGAATCCGACTCAGACGGCTTTCCGTAAAGTGCTCTATGGGGACATCTAACGCAACTACAGTACCCTTGACTTCTACAGATTCATGAACCATTGCCGGCGTCACGCGGCCAAGGTCCTTCTGGAAAAGCCTGGTAACCCGGTCCGGCCACCACCCCGCATGTCTGATCCAGCGGCCATGGAAAAAATTCTTTCTCGGAAAACTGTATCCGACAATGGTTTTTGACGGATTCAAAACGATATCCCTGATCTTCATGGCGGTCTCAGGGGGAATCCGTTCATCCGCATCGAGGATTAACACCCATCGGTGCCTGCAATGGGCGATGGCGGACTGCTTCTGGGGACCGAAACCACGCCAGTCTTCGATAAATACATCGCACCCGAAGTCGGATGCTATCTGGACGGTAGCGTCCGAGCTATGGGAATCAACCACGACAATCTGCTCCGCAAAAGCGATACTTCTCAGGCAGTCGGGCAGATTATCCGCCTCGTCTTTGGTAATAATGGCCACGGAAAGGGGTATCTTGCTATTCATAAATAACAAAACTGTGGGCGAGTTTCTGATGGAAACAACAAAAAACTACACACAGATTTCTACTTAACATAAATGCAGATTTATTAAAACAGTGATTTTTTTATGTTTGTGTGATAGAAGAAAAAAGGTCAATCTAATGTAGATTTACCAATATCCTGCAGGTTCTGAACGGCCATGATAAAAGGCAAAACCATTTTCATCACTGGTGGTGTGGGTTTCATCGGCTCGACGCTGGCTGGCCGGCTCGTGGACCACAATCATGTCGTAATCTACGATAACTTCTCACGCAATTCCCTGAAGAACAAACCTTTTAAGGATCACTCCAATCTAGATGTAGTTGAAGGAGACGTGTTAGATTTTGAGAACATGTGGCAGGCTATGCAGGGTGCCGACATAGTCGTACATTGTGCGGCCATTGCGGGGATTGACACGGTGATCAAGAGTCCCGTTACCACGATGCGGGTTAACATGGTTGGCTCAGCCAACGTATTAGAGGCCGCCTCACGTCTGCACCACTGTGACCGGGTGGTCTGTTTCTCCACCAGCGAGGTTTTCGGACAACAAGCGTTCCGTTCCTCGGAGAATGACAATACTGTTATGGGTAAGGTAGGCGAGGCCCGCTGGACGTATGCTGTGAGCAAGGTGGCTGAAGAGCATCTAACGATCGCTTACTATCAGGAAAGTGGTTTGCCGACCACGGTGGTACGACCATTCAACGTATACGGACCGGGCCAGGTGGGTGAAGGTGCACTTAGGACCTTTGTACTGCGGGCACTGAAGAATGAGCCTATTGAGATCCACGGTGATGGCACACAAATTCGCGCTTGGTGCTATGTGGATGATATGGTGGACGGGGTATTGCTGGCAATGGTGCACCCTGAGGCAGTGGGAGAATCGTTCAATATTGGCAACCAGAAGGCAGTGGTGACTATTTACGGCCTGGCAAACACGGTTGTGAGGGTGCTCGATTCCAATTCCCCTATCGTGTTCACTCGCAAGGACTACGTTGATGTGGAACTACGCGTTCCTTCAGTGCGCAAAGCACGTGAACTGCTTGGCTTCGAGGCAAAAGTGGACCTGGAAGAGGGTATCCGTTGGACAGCCGACTACTATCGGAGCTAAGACCAATGATCCGATTGACAATTCCGTCCATCGAAGAAGGTGACTTGCAGGGTATTCTGCACACATTGGAGTAGACAGTTTGTGATGGGCGGCAATCAAAGACAGGACCAATCTCGCGTCTCTCATGGGTCTGGCCAGTTCGAGAGAGCACAGTTTCGCTCCATTGGCGACGGCGTGGTAATCGAACCAGGTGTTCTGGTTTTCCATCCAGAGAACATTGAAATTGGCGAAGATGTCTACATTGGACATTACACCATACTGAAAGGCTATTACCGTGGACGGATGGCGATTGGCAGCGGCGCCTGGATAGGACAACAATGCTTCTTCCACAGTGGAGGCAATTTGATAATCGGCAAAAATGTTGGTATAGGTCCAGGAGTAAAAATTATCACATCTTATCATGCTGAAGAGGGGATCTCAAAACCCATTTTGCACAGTCGAATCGAGCTTTCTCCTGTAGTTATTGAAGACGATGCCGATATTGGCATTGGCGCCATTATCTTACCGGGTGTGCTCATTGGGAGGGGAGCTCAAGTGGGGGCCGGGGCTGTAGTAACGCGAAATGTCTCCGCATATGCTGTCGTTGCGGGTGCGCCTGCGCAACTGCTACGTATGCGGTAGGAGGTGAACTTTGAGGTATACTCAAGACGCACAGAGTTTTAAGTCAGGGAGTGAACGGGTAGTGCTTTTATGAAGGTCTGTATGTTCAGCAATCTGTATCCGCCGGTCGTTAGTGGATCGTCAACACAGTCATCTTTTCTCTCGCGAGAGTTGGCTCGGCGTCAATGTCAGGTAGCTGTCATAACGGCAAAGGTAACCGAGGATAGCAAGGAGTACGAAGAGGTAGATGGTGTACACGTCTATCGTCTGCCGGCCATCCGCTTACCAAAAATGCCAATTTCATTCAATTTTCCCTGGTTGAGTTATACTTTCACTCCAGGAAACCTGCGGCGTATCGAGGAGATAATCAAACGGCATACGCCAGATGTGCTTCATCTGCACAATCATATGTTTGACCTAGCGCTTAGCGCAGTCCTGATGCAAAAGCGAAGCAAGAAGCCTTTAGTCATTACAATTCACACAATTATCAAGCATGCTCAGAGTTGTTACAACCTTTTATTGTATCCGGCTGATCGTCTCCTCTTCAAGCATTTAGTTATTAACCGGGCAGACGCTCTAATTTGTCCGGACTTGAACATCAAAGATTATGCGCGCGATGTATTTGGCAAATCTGACGCTGTTCTGGTACCTTATGGCATTGGTCTGCCGGAAACAACTATTGACGAGTTAGTTAAACAACTTAGGACTAAGTATCATCTGAACGGAAAACGGGTCATTCTGTCTCTCGGGCATGTGCACGCAATTCGGAACCGGCAAGACCTCATTAAAGCTCTACCTGGCGTTCTTGAGGTATTTCCGAACACCGTGTTGCTGATAGTAGGAAGTGTAGCAGATGATTCACCTGCTGCGCTATCCCGAGAGCTGGGGGTTCATGAATCTGTTATCCTCACCGGTCATGTCCCGCACTCGGAGGTGTCCGCCTATCTCGCATTGGCAAATCTTGAAGCTCATTGGCTGACCCAGGATGTACCACAAAAAACATCTCTGGGAATCGCTTCGTTGGAAGCCATGGGGGCAGGCAAGGTCGTATTGGCTGCTGCCAATGAGGATACCTACGGTCCGGGAGTGTTAAAAAACGGCAGGAACATTGTTCTTGTTGAGCCTGGCAACCCGCGCCAACTGGCACGAACGATAATTGAGCTGCTGAGCGATGAAGAGAGATGCAGGGTTATTGGCAACGAGGCGTACCGGACGATTAAAGAACATTTTTCCTGGGACAGCGTTTGCGACAGGACACTCGATTTGTACAGGGAGGTTCTACGAAAACGGGTACAGTAGTAACCTCTCAGCCTGCGAAATGCCGTTTTTCCGGTAAAGATACCGGCAACTTTCCGTATGAACATCTCCGCCTGTTTGTCCTGGTCATTATCTTGGGTTTTGTCCTGCGATTGTTTGCCTACCAGTATACCTATACTATCAACAATGATGGGACTATCTATATTCATCAGGCAAGGGCTATCTATTATGGCCTCTTGTCTGCCGTTAATTCCTGTACCGTTGGTTATCTGTCGCCTTATCCCATCTTAATTGCCGCCACATACCCTATCCTGGGGGATTGGGTCGCCTCAGCAAAGGTAGTCTCTATTTTTTTCGGTACCATTACTTTAATTCCCCTCTATCTTTTGGCGAAACGCTTTCTTGATGCGAAGATCAGCATCCTGGTCACGTTGATTTTCGCCCTTACCCCCGTCTTTGTTACGGTAAGTGTTTGGGGGGTCAGGGATCCCCTCTACTGGTTTTTTTCGGTCCTGGGTTTCTACTTTTTTACCGGTCAAATTGGTAAGGGAAACTCCTGGGGCCTTTTCCTCAGCAGCGTTTTCTTTATCCTGACGACCTGGACCAGGATCGAGACTATCCTCTATTTGTTTGTATCCTGTTTATGTCTCATTACGGCAAAGGATGAACAGAAATTTAAAAGACTTACCTTCTTCCTCATCCCACCCCTTTTGCTGTCTCTCCTTCTTCTTGGTCAGATGATTGTCAATCCCTCCGGGATCAACTGGCATCGTTTAAATGACATCCCTTCCCGATTACTGACTTCCCTAACTCAGTACCAGGAGGTAAGATTGCATCTTGAGGAGTTAATAATTCACCCGCCCTCTGGTATCCCCTCGGGATTTTTCGACAATGCACGGACGCTTTTCTGGTTCATTGCCTTAGGAACAATCATGAACAATACCGTGGAAGCCTTTTTCTATCCCTTCTTCCTGATATTTATCATCGGTCTGATAGGGAGAGTAACATGGAAGAGGGTAAGGGAGGAGCAAAGTGTTCGTTATTTTGCTATCCTCGTTGCCTCTGCCGTGGTCGTGTCGTATGTATATGTCTTTGCCTACTGGGAGATAGAAAGTCGCTATCTTGTCCTTTTAGTCCTCCCCTCTTTCATCTTTATAGGGTTTGGCCTGGAGAAGATAACCCACTTTCTGAAGTCAAGATTCCGTTTTAAAAAGCATGTGGCGCTGTCTCTGGTCGTATTGGCAATCATGGTATTTGTCCTACCCAAGGATTTAAAGTCGAGGGAGGCGGATAAACTCGTCTTCAAAGAGATAGGGGAGACGATTGCCCTAAGGGAGGGAAACAGCAGGGAGATAGAGGTGTTAGTATTAGGGGATTCCAGAAGGTGGATCTCTTTTTATGCCAATCTGAGTTTTAAAGGCGCCCCCTGCCCCGACAAATACAAGGATTACGAGGAGATTGTAGGGAATAGTTACGAACAGTTTGTGGAGAATCTGAAGGCAAGGGGTATAAGATATGTCGTATGGGAGGAGAAACGGTGGCCCCGGCAGGGTTTTGATTTTACTGAGTTCCACAAGGGTAAAGATTTTATAAGATTAGGAGCCTGGAGCCACCGGGATACGGGGAGGATCATCCTTTTCAGGTTCTTGGGGTCTTGCGAAGGAGAGGTTTAAAATCGTATAGAGACCTTTGAAAAACTGCCTTTTCGGTCATTCCGGGCTTGACCCGGAATCCAGGAACTATTTGAAAATACTGGATTCCCCGTATCAAGTACGGGGCAGGCTCTGCTTTCGCAGGAATGACAAGGCGATGTTGCTATGGAATTATTCAAAGGTCTCGTATAGTCTTAATGCCAGATATGCACAAAATAGCAGTTATTATTCCCAAATACGGCCTGGTGGGCGGGGCGGAACGATTTGTCCAGGAATTGACCGAACGTATCGCCCGCAATCCCCGCTACGATATCCACGT
>MNZP01000088.1 GCA_001873675.1 Syntrophaceae bacterium CG2_30_49_12
TATATGATGGGATAGTCTTTGACGAAGGCTTACGCTTAGATGTTTTGGTGGAAGAGCTAATTATTTGTGAACTGAAAGCAGTGGACGAGATGAACCCTGTGTGGGAAGCACAGATACTTAGCCTTATGAAATTGACTGGTAAGCGCCCTGGTTTTCTTATTAATTTTAATGTGTCCCTCATCAAGAAGGGTATTCAAAGAATAATTATATGATCTTAGTGTCTTGGTGTCTTAGTGGCTGAATAGTTACTATAATTTTATAATAATACTCATAAATTGAATATTGTCCGAGGGTTCAGAGAACGTTCTCTGGAGGGTAAGACAAGCTGGTCGGGCCGCCATCTGATCTGGAATCAGGTGGCGGCTTTTTTTATTATTTGACATCCAACACTTCCTCCCTTTTGCCATCACCAGGGCAATGCTGGAGGAAAATAATGGAGATGAGAAATGAGCCACGAAGTTGCTGCCGCAACTCAAATAGTGATGGGGCCGGCCTTCTGGATCGCCACGTCGATTTTCATTCTCGCCTATGCCCTGATTGTAGCCGAGAAAATCCACAAAACCATCATCGCCGTCTTCGGCGCGGCCCTGATGATTGTCATAGGGATTGTGACCCAGGAGGATGCCTTCCATTCCATGGAACTGGGCGTTGACTGGAACGTGATCTTTCTCCTCGTAAGCATGATGACCATTATCAACATCATGAAACCTTCAGGAATCTTTGAGTACATCGCCATCAAGAGCGCCAAATTGGGAAAGGGAGAACCGTTCAGGATTATGGCAATCTTCTCGGTGGTAACTGCTGTTCTTTCGGCTCTTCTGGACAACGTAACGACGGTGCTCCTCATCGCCCCTGTGACGCTCCTCATCTGCCAGGCCCTTGAGTTAGACGTCATTCCCTTTCTCATCACAGAGGTTCTCGCCTCCAACATCGGGGGGACGGCGACACTCATCGGCGACCCGCCCAACATCATGATCGCCTCGAAGGCGCAACTTGACTTTATGGCGTTCATTTACCATCTGACGCCGGTCATAGTCATTACCATGATCGTATATATCATTACATTAAAGCTTGTATTCGGTAAAAGGCTGACAGTGAGAGAAGACCTGCGGCAGCGTGTCATGGCTATGGATGAAAACGAAGCGATTCAAGACCCGGTCCTCCTGAAAAAATCCCTTGTTGTTCTGGCGTTGACGATGGCGGGATTTGTCTTCCACGGGATGCTCCATCTGGAGCCTGCGACGATTGCCCTTGCCGGTGCCGGGCTGCTTCTCCTGGTTTCCGGGATTAAAGATCCCCACCATATTCTTGCGGAAGCAGAATGGGCGACGCTCTTCTTCTTCATAGGGCTTTTCATCATTATCGGTGGAGTCATCAAGGTCGGTCTCATCAAGTGGATGTCCATTCAGGTTTTGCAAATTACCCAGGGAAACATGTTCGCGACGAGCATGGTCGTCATGTGGTTTTCTGCGTTCGCCTCGGCAATTGTTGATAATATCCCCTATGTAGCCACGATGAACCCCCTGATTACCGACATGGCAAAGCAGCTCTGGCCAAATCTCTCCGGAGTGGAGCTACTTCACCATACGGACCTGATGCCTGTATGGTGGTCCCTGGCGTTAGGTTCCTGTCTCGGAGGAAACGGCACGGTCATCGGCGCCTCCGCCAATGTTATTGTCGTCGGCATAGCCGAAAGGTCGGGTAATCCCATATCCTTCAAAAAATTTATGCTTTACGGAATGCCATTTATGATTCAGACGGTCATTATCAGTATGATATACGTCTGGCTGAGATATTATGTATTGAATATCTAAGGAAGATTGCTCCGCTTTGTAAACATCTTATAGGAACTTAAGCGACTCAGGCTCTTCATATCTCTTTACTCTGTGCCTTTGTGCCTACCTGAGTAGTTACTATATTTTTTCCACGACGTGCTTAATTTTTTTACTTTCCACCAGATCTAAGAACTGCTCGCCCAGGGGGGCAGATTGTTCCACCACCTGTCGCCAGTTTCTCTTTCGCTGAGCAGGGTCATCGAGAAAAATCTTAAAGTCATCCCTATCCGGTATTTTCCCCCCCGGCAACTTCAAGATAAATTCTCTGGAAGGGTACACCATCAACACATTTTCAAGAATATCGGCTGCCGGTTGGCGATAGGTAAGCCTCTTGTCCAGCCATCCGGGTATGATCCGTTCCTGATGGTGGAAAAAAAGTGTTATCTCATCATCCTTTGCCGTATAATTATGGCCCAGATGGTAATCTGTCAGTCCCCCATCCCGGTAAACACCCCTTGGCGCGCCATAGATATCTCTGACACCGGCAACAACAAGGGGAATGGCCCCTGATGCCAGGACAACATGCTTAAAATTGGTTTCACTCAAGGGAATATACTGACCCCGGAAGTCATCATGGAGACAGAAAGAGGGGGGTTTTGGTCCGTTATAGAAGACGATGCGTTCGGCAAAGCTATACAGGAAAGAGCGATTTAAGGCGTTCATGACAAAACAAATCCCCAGGCCAAGCCGCTGCACCCACTTTATCTCGGAAGCCACAAGGTGCCTTGCCCGACAGGTGATGATCGCGAGACGATACTTCTTCTTAGCGAGGGCAAAGGGAAGGGCGTCTTCTTCGAGGTAAGTATTTACAACATCACTGAGGGACTGCAGGAGAGTTGCGGGTTTATCTTTCCTTTTGAAGGTCAGGGCGATATAGGCTTCCAAGAGGGCACGGTAACTCTTTTCCGGCTCCGGTTGCAGCCAGGCAGCAAACCGCCATGCGCCGGACGATGAGCCGACAAGAAGTACCGGTTTCTTTCGTCCAAGCACATCATTTTGTAACAATGTAAGGTCGAAGCCACTGGCGATAAGCCACCGGGGACCAACTGCCGGTCCGACATAAGTGGTGACATGGTCCAGATGGAAACCACCATCTTGAATAATCCGATAAACCCTTTTACCCGCCTTGATATGGATACCGTCCATCGCTCCGCTCCCCCATAACAGACCACCGATCACTTTTTCAACGGCCACGACAGGGGAGGGACGCGCTTCGTCGCGTCCGTTCCCTCCAGCCACAACGGAGTGGCCCTCCTGCCCCCGTTAAAAACTTGACACAACTTTGTACGTTTTGTAAAGTAATTACAAAGTTGCGGTTCATATACAGATATTGCATTTGATTTGTCAACGGCTGAATGTTCGTGAAAAAGCCGATTAACCCTCTCATTGAGGAACCATTAATAATGATTGAATAGTATGGGAATTTCCTTTTTAAATAACTTTAGGCACTTTAAACTTTAGCTCACTTTAGGCACTTAACTTGAGGATGGAGAGCTTATGAACATCAAGTCCCAGATGATTGAACTGGCAAGAAAGGCGAGAGAAGCGGCTGTTACCCTTTCTCACATCTCATCGGATAAAAAAGACAGGGCGTTGCTCGCCATGGCGGAGGAACTCACCAGACAAACCGATTATCTCATCAGGGAAAATACGAAGGACATGGAATATGCCGGAGGGAAAGGCCTTTCCGGGGCCATGATTGACAGACTCACCCTCAGAGAAGCCACCATAGAAGGCATGGCAAAGGGTCTGCGCGAAGTCGCCGCTCTGCCTGATCCGGTGGGAAAAGTAACCTCCATGTGGAGAAGACCCAATGGTCTTGTTGTCGGAAGGATGAGGATCCCCCTCGGTGTTATCGGAATTATCTATGAGTCGCGTCCCAATGTTACGGCAGATGCCGCTGCCCTCTGCCTGAAATCGGGGAATGCCGTCGTTTTAAGAGGTGGATCTGAGGCAATACATTCAAATATTGCTATTGCCAATATCCTTCAGGATACCATGAGAAAAGCGGCCCTCCCGGAGGCGGCCATCCAGGTAGTCCCGATAACTGACAGAGAAGCCGTCTATGAGATGTTGCAGCTTGAGGAATACATTGACGTGATTATTCCGAGAGGAGGAGAAGAACTGATCAGGACCGTGGTGAATCAATCGCGGATTCCGGTCATCAAGCATTACAAAGGGGTCTGCCATATCTTCATTGATGCCGCCGCCGATCTCGAGATGGCCGTAAAGATATGTATGAATGCAAAAACCCAGCGTCCGGGGGTCTGCAATGCCATGGAGACCCTGCTAATTCATCAGGATATTGCAGATAAGTTCCTGCCCTTGATGGCGCAGCATTTTAGGAAGGCTGGCGTCGTCCTGAAGGGATGTAAAAGGACAGGGGCCATCATGCCGGATATTGAGGAGGCAACCGAGGATGACTGGCACAGGGAGTATCTTGATCTCATCCTGTCAATACGCATTGTAAACGACATAGATGAGGCGATCGCCCATATCGAAAAGTACGGTTCCCTCCATACGGAGGCCATTATCACCCGTGACTATCACAATTCCCAGCGTTTTTTGAATGAAGTCAACTCCTCTACCGTTCTGGTCAATGCCTCCACCCGTTTTAGTGACGGCTTCGAATTGGGTCTTGGGGCGGAGATAGGCATCAGTACGACAAAACTGCACGCCTTCGGCCCTATGGGACTGGAAGAGTTGACAACTACCAAGTTCATTATCTACGGAAACGGACAGGTAAGGACATGAAATGGGGTTTATTGGGAGGCGCCTTCGACCCGATACACCTGGGTCACTTAAGATGTGCCGAAGAGGTTCTCGAGATATTTGCTCTGGAGAGGATTATCTTTATCCCCGCGTCAAGACCTCCCCATAAAGTAGATGCCTGCGCCAGTTTTTACCATCGTAAACAGATGGTAAAACTTGCCATTGAGGGAAACCCGGCATTTTCCATCTCCGACGTGGAGAATCGGCACGAGGGTAAATCTTTTTCGGTGGAAACGGTTGATTACTTCCTGCAGAGATTCCCGGGGGACCTCGAATTGTACTTTATCCTGGGACAGGATGCTTTTTGCCAGATCCAGACATGGAAAAATTGGGAAAAACTCCTCCTCTTATGCAATTTTGTAGTCATGAGAAGGCCCGGCTACGAAGATGCCGGACTATCAGGGGTTGTATCGGCCGATTTTGCGTCTCAATTTACATATGATGAAGCTGTAAGGGGGTTTAAAGGGCCGGAAGGACAGATTATATCTTTCCAGGAAGTAACTCTTCTGGCCATTTCGGCAAGCGATATCAGGCGCAGGCTGAAAGAGAGGAAATCAATCAGATATCTTGTTCCCAATGCCGTTCGTCACTATATCTTTCAAAATTCTCTCTACGGAGTATAGAAAAAGGAGTAACATCATTATGGGTGAGGTCCTGGATGAGGGGTTGTTGAAGAAGATCAGGCCGATTCGTCTTTTGATCCTTGATGTTGACGGTGTCTTGACCGATGGCGGGATTATCATGAACGATGCCGGACAGGAAACAAAACATTTTGATGTAAAGGACGGGCACGGCATTAAAATGATGATAAGACATGCTATAGATGTTGTCTTTTTAACAGGCAGAAGATCGGAAGTGGTGGAGCATCGCGCCAGGGATCTTGGCGTAGGCGAGGTGCATCAAGGTATCCGGAATAAGGTCGAGGCGTTTGAAGAGATCCTCCAAAGGAGAAACCTGGACAGAGACCATGTGGCTTACGTGGGGGATGATGTTGTTGACATTGCCCTGTTAAAAAGGGTCGGATTCTCCGTAGCCGTGGCAGATGCATCTGACGATGTCAAGAAAGTTGCCGATTATGTTACTAAAAAGATGGGTGGCAGAGGGGCCGTCAGAGAGGTGTGTGAAATCATCCTTAAGGCGCAGGAAAAGTGGGATGAGGTGGCCACAAGATACGACTTCATTTAATCTCGCTTAGTTTTGCCGTAACTATTCAGGTTCAAAGTTCCGGGGTTCACGGTTCAAGGTTAGACGTGGATTCCTATTGCTGGCTATCTCAAGAAATATGAAGAGCGCAAGCCAATCAGCCGTGAACCCTGAACCGTGAACCTGACAACCTG
>MNZP01000048.1 GCA_001873675.1 Syntrophaceae bacterium CG2_30_49_12
TGGCTTGCGCTCTTCATATTTCTCGAGATAGCCAGCAATAGGAATCCACGTCTAACCTTGAACCGTGAACCCCGGAACTTTGAACCTGAATAGTTACGATAAAAATATCATCAAACTAAATATTTAAAGAGACATCCGGAAGAATGTCCTGGAGATACAGGGTGACATCGAGAAGTTTTTGCACACTGATTCCTGTTTCCACGGCCATCTCATTGAACATAAAGACCATGTCTTCGGTGGCCACATTTCCCGAGGCCCCCGGTGCAAAAGGGCATCCACCCAACCCGCCTATGGAAGATTCAAAAGACCGTATCCCCGTCTCATAGGCCTTAAGGGTATTGGCCAGACCGAGTCCCCTCGTATTATGAAAATGTACGCCGAAATGAATCTCCGGAAACTTCTCCATACATGCACGGGTGATCTGTTCAACCAGTTTAGGATTGCCAAAGCCGACGGTATCACAAAGGGTTACTCTCCCGACCCCGATTGCTGCTACTGCCTCCACGTACCGGAGGATATCCTCAACTTTTACCTGCAATTCAAAAGGACATCCAAAGACTGTAGCCAGGGCAACAGAGATATCCGTATCAGGATTAAACGATAGTTCTCTCTTTATAATCTTCAAGGATTCGATAGATTCCTCGGGAGTTTGCTTTACATTATGGAGATTGTGCAAGCGGCTGACGGAAAAGAAAAAAACAAGATTTCTGATCCCGCTTTTTAGGGCATCCCGCAACCCCTGAAGATTGGGGACCATCGCGGTCAAGGTGATGCCTTTAAGATCAAGGATGCCGGCGATTACCTCTCTAATATCTTTAAATTGGGGGATTGCTTTCGGAGAGACAAATGATCCTATTTGCATCTCCCTGATCCCACAGGCGGCCAACTGTTTGATAAGGGAGATTTTTCCCCTCGTGTCAACATGTACGCTTAGATTTTGCAGACCATCCCGGGGGCCGACTTCAACGATCTTAACTCTTTCCTTAGGTGGCATAGGTTAATTTCCCCTATAGTTCGTTTGCTATAACCAAATATCTTGAGTAATCATAGCAATGCTGATATAATTTTCAAATATATTCTTTTTAAAAAGTGAGAGGAAAGATGTTCATGCATAATCCAAATTTCAGTTCAGGCCCCTGCAGCAAGAGGCCGGGATGGAGCCTTGAGACTTTGAAAGATGCTCCGGTCGGTCGTTCCCATCGTTCTGCCCTCGGGAAGGAAAAGCTGGCGGAGGCGATCTCGGCAACGAAAAGAATCCTAAGAATCCCGGGGGACTATCTGGCCGGGATATTACCCGGCTCGGACACAGGGGCATTTGAGACTGCCATGTGGACCCTCCTCGGCCCGAAGCCGGTGACGGTGCTGGTATGGGAGAGTTTCTCCGAAGGCTGGGCAGCGGACATTGCCAAACAGTTGAAACTCAATCCCACGATTAAGAGGGCTGATTATGGCAAGATTCCCGACCTGAAAGAGGTGGACTGGTCGCATGATGTCGTCTTTGTTGCCAACGGCACCACGAGCGGCGTTAAAATTCCCGACTGGGACTGGATTCCATCGGCCAGGGAGGGGCTTACCCTTTGCGATGCCACCAGCGCCGTTTTTGCCATGACTATTGACTGGTCAAAGGTGGACGCCCTGACTTTTTCCTGGCAGAAATGCCTCGGTGGCGAGGCCGGCCATGGCATGCTCATCTTGAGCCCCAGGGCCATTGCCCGTCTTGAATCTTATGATCCCCCCTGGCCCCTGCCCAAGATCTTCCGCCTGAAAAAGGAGGGGAAGGTCAACCGGGCTATCTTTGCCGGGGATACCATCAACACCCCTTCCATGCTCTGTGTGGAGGATTATCTTGATGCGCTGAAATGGGCGGAGGAAATCGGACTGAACGGTCTCATCAAGAGAAGTCAGGAAAATCTTGAGGTCATAGAGGAATGGGTCGCAAAGACAGAGTGGGCCGATTTCCTGGCCGCTTCCCCCGATATTTGCTCTACCACCTCGGTCTGTCTGGCCGTTGCCAATGAAAAATTTAAGGCCATGCCCAGGGAGGAGCAGGTAAAATTTCTCAAGGATATTACCGGTACCTTAAGCAGGAATAATGTGGCACATGATATAAATTCCTACAGAGATGCCCCCCCGGGGGTTCGTTTCTGGTGCGGCCCCACGATTGAAGCAGCAGATATAAAATATGCTCTTGGCGAACTGGAAAGATTTTACAACCAAAAGATCGCCGGGCGCTGATCAGGATAAGGGGTTTATGTTTCCGGCCCCTGACTTCAAGGAGGAAAAGCTTAATGAAAAGAGTTCTTGTAACCGATAACATTGCCGCCGAGGGTGTAGAGATATTTAAAAAAATGCCGGGGATTGAGGTTGACGTCATGCTGAATCTTACCCCCGATAAACTCAAAAAAGTTATTAAGGATTACGATGGTCTGACCATCCGGAGCGCTACAAAGGTCACCAGGGAGATTATTGATCATGCGGAAAGACTCAGCGTGATCGGGCGGGCCGGGACCGGTCTCGATAATGTGGATGTCGCCGCTGCCACGAAGAGAGGTATCGTCGTCATGAACACCCCCGGTGGTAACACCGTTACAGCAGGGGAGCACGCCGTTGCCATGATGCTCTCTCTTGCCCGAAAGATCCCTCAGGCCACGGCGTCCATGAAAGCGGGAAGGTGGGAAAAGAGTAAGTTTATCGGCACGGAATTCTGTAATAAGACCCTGGGGATTATCGGCATAGGAAGGATTGGCAGCATTGTCGCCGACAGGGCACAGGGTCTGAAGATGAATATCATCGCCTATGACCCCTTCATATCACCGGAGACGGCGGAAAAGACAGGAGTCACCCTTGTTGCCATGGATGAGCTTTTAAGCAGTTCCGATTTTATCTCGGTACATCCCCCGCTGACGAAGGAAACGAGGGGAATCGTCAATGCCGATGCTTTTGTTAAGATGAAGAGGGGGGTTTTCATTGTTAACTGCGCCCGTGGGGGGATTGTCAATGAAAGAGACCTTTACGATGCCCTTATCTCCGGAAAGGTTGCTGGCGCCGCCCTCGATGTCTTTGAAGAGGAACCCACCAAAAATAGAGAGCTTCTCGCCCTCGACAATGTAATCTGTACGCCCCATCTCGGCGCCTCGACCGATGAGGCCCAGACCAATGTGGCTGTTGCCGTTGCCGAACAGATTGCGGCTTATCTTACAAGAGGGGAAATCAAAAATGCCGTCAATTTCCCCTCTGTCAGCGCCGAGTTACTGAACGTGATCCAGCCCTATCTGATCCTGGCGGAGAAGTTGGGGAAATTCGAATCTCAACTGGTCTCGGGCGGCATCAGGGAGGTCATTGTAGAGTACAACGGGGAAATTTTGAACTATAACACAGCTCCCATCACCATTTCCCTGCTGAAGGGACTTCTGACCCCCATACTCAACGAAACTGTCAATTACATCAATGCGCCCCTGGTGGCAAAGGAGAGGGGCATCAAGGTAGTGGAAACAAAGAGCAGTGAGGTTAAAGACTATACGAGCATGATAACTCTTACCATTGAGACCTCTCAGGAGGTAAGTTGCGCGGCAGGCACCATCTTCGGACGTCAGGATCCGAGGATCGTGAGGATCAATAAATTTACCCTTGAGGTCGTTCCGGAAGGCCATATGCTGGTACTGTGTACCTGTGACAGGCCCGGCGTCATAGGTAACATCGGCGCCACCCTCGGAGATAATCTTGTCAATATTGCGAGACTCCACTTCAGCCGCGAACAGGCTGACCAACAGTCCCTGGTTGTGCTGAGTACCGATGGTATGGTAAGCGATGATGTGCTTAATAAGCTCCGGGGGCTGCCCCATGTCATTTCCGTGACCCCTCTTGAGATGTAGATAGGAGGAAGTTCCTTATGGCGAGTGTTGTAGTTGTCGGCGCCCAATGGGGTGATGAAGGCAAGGGGAAGGTCGTTGATCTCTATGCAGAGGAGGCCGATGTAATTGCGAGATTCCAGGGGGGCAACAATGCAGGTCATACCATCGTTGTAAAAGGTGAAAAAACCATCCTGCACCTGATTCCCTCCGGTATTTTGCACGACCATAAGATCTGCATCATCGGAAATGGGGTTGTCGTGGATCCCGTGGTTCTGATTGAGGAGATTGACACACTTGAAAAGCGGAAGATTTTCCCCCTGCACACAAAACTTTTTGTAAGTGAAAGTGCCCACGTGATCATGCCCTATCACCGGAGGCTGGATGTGGCCCGCGAGTCTCATGGGACGGGTAAAAAGATAGGAACCACGGGAAGGGGCATCGGACCTGCCTATGAAGATAAGGCGGCACGGGTCGGAATCAGGATCTGTGATCTCCTTGATGCAGAGGTGTTTAAGGAAAAATTGAAGAGGAACGTGGAAGAAAAAAACTTCTACCTCACCAGGCTCTTCCGGGAAGAACCGGTGGATGGCGAGGCGATTTACGATGAATACCAGGCATACGCCGAACGTCTCCGAGGCTACGTGGCAGACACATCTCTGATTATCAATCAGGAGATCAAAGAGGGGAAGAAAATCCTCTTCGAGGGCGCCCAGGGGACACATCTCGATATTGACCACGGCACCTTTCCCTTTGTTACCTCTTCCAATACCGTCGCCGGCAGCGCCTGCTGCGGCGCCGGTGTCGGGCCGACAACTATCGGCGCAGTTATTGGAATTTGCAAGGCTTACACCACGAGGGTAGGGGAGGGACCCTTTCCTACTGAAGGAACCTGCGAATTTTGCGACCGACTACAGGAGAGAGGACAGGAATTTGGCGCCACAACAGGCAGGAAACGCCGATGCGCCTGGCTGGATATAGTCCTTGTCAGGCAGGCAATCAGGGTTTCGGGTGTGACGGGACTTGCACTAACCAAGCTCGATGTCCTCACCGGAATCGAAAAATTGAAAATCTGTGTCGGTTACAGGACACCGTGGGGGGAGGAATTTACCGCCTCTGTTCCTGCAAACCAGCGTGTATTTGAACAATGCCGGCCGATTTATGAAGAAATGGACGGCTGGACGGAAGATATCGGTGAGGCCAGGTACATAAAAGAACTGCCCAAAAACGCAAGACGATACATCGAAAGATTGGAAGCGCTTGCTGCCACTGAAATGATACTCGTCTCCGTGGGAGCGGGCAGAGAGGAGACGATCATCCTGAAAAATCCTTTTAATCAGGTGAAACTCTCATAGAGAACCCGTCCCTTGAGAAAAAGGATAGACTTTCTACAAAAATTTCCCTTGACATCTCAAGAGCTTGTTGTTAGGAGGGCACACCCCACAATAATCATATCATTTTAATGGGCCGTTAGCTCAGATGGTAGAGCAGCGGACTTTTAATCCGTTGGTCGGGAGTTCGAGTCTCCTACGGCCCATTTTCCGATTCAAAAAGCGCCCGATAAATGTTCCCTTTCTCCTGCCCGGTTTTGTTATTGTTTGCCAATTTTACCGCCTTGAAGAGAAACTATTATAGTTTCAGCAAAAACTTGCTTGGATTTTAGCGTAAATATCCATTTTCTACAATAAAAGTTGTCATTTTATGACAAGAATTTTTCTCTTTCAAGGAGCGCGATTACCTCGATATGCGCGGTCTGGGGAAACATATCCACCGGTTGTAAGGATCTTAACTTGAAGCCGCAATCGGTGAGGCAGCGGATGTCTCTGACCTGGGTTGCGGGATTGCAGGACACATACACCAGTCTTCTAACCCCCGTTTTCCTTACCGCATCAAGCACAGCCCTGCTGCAGCCGCCTCTTGGCGG
>MNZP01000002.1 GCA_001873675.1 Syntrophaceae bacterium CG2_30_49_12
AGAATTGGTATTACTAAAATTTGAATTGGAATGACAATCCTGCGCTAAAGTGTTCCATTTCATAGGCTATCAAGCTTACTCTGAATCCTTTGTAGCTGGAGCCTAAGATAAGGTGGTTGTCATAGCCGTCATGAATTATTGAAAAGTCAAAGTATTTGGCAAACAGTTTTGAAGCACCTCCAAAGCCTCTTATGGTTCCGCCTGACCTGGTTTCCTTTAAAATCCCGGCGTGAAATATTGTTTCTCCAATATATGGAAGGGGATAGCGTTTGATGCCTGCTACTGAGATATCAGTAAGATCGGGACTTCCTATATCGTGAACAGCAAGAATTGTGGTAGGATGCCACCAGGCATTGCCTGCCTGATTCACCTCATACCTGAGTGACCCAGTCCACCCATGTCGCTGGTAATATTGTGTCATAGCGAGTTCAATTTTTTCAGTGACCCCCAACATTAGAGAAGAAATGGTCTCAGGGGAATCTCCTCCTAAATAATATGAACTCATGGAGACATTGCGTGCCCCGATTACCCCACGTGTCTGGTTAGGATCAAATTGAGCAGCGCTTATTGAACTCGGGCCTCCACCTGAAACCGTTGCACAACCTCAAGCACCGGCAGCAAGGCATACCTCAGCCAAAGTGAACAAAAGGGTAACTGTTATCAAACCGATGTAAAGATATATAGGAACAAATGTTAAGGGGTTCCTTTTCAACATATTACATCCCTGGTAAGGCATCCAGCATCATATTGTCAGAAGAAGCGTTAATCTGAAAGCCAACAAGATTTTTGTCCGATGAGTAACCAATATAAGTGGCGGCGCTTATGTCTTGAGAAAATAGATAAGGAGCCATACCCACTACTTTTTCATAAGAACTTATATTTAGCGTCTGGGTGGCGATTACGCTGCCGGTGTCATTGTAAGCAGTCATGGTTACATCAGCAGGCGCGTTCTCGATGTTGACAAAGGCAATACCTGTCCAGCCGCTTTTCTCGATTTTGGCAAAAACACCCTCCTTCGCACCGGCTCCGCTCTTCTCTGCATAGGCCGCAAGCTGGTCGCCGTCGACGGTGCTGAAAAGCTCAAAACCGGTGAGGGGCCGCGTGGAGTCTATCTTGAACCACGCCGTCTGAGCGGGAAGACCAAGGTTGCTAACCAGGCCAATATATTTCCCCTTCCCCGCGAGGGGAAGGGTTGATACTAAAAGAGGGGTCCCCTGGGCGCTATAGGGCGTGATGGTTATCGTACAAGCCGAATCCGATGGGTTATAGGCCACAATGCCGGTCCACCACAACGCATCACTGGCCACATGGGGGTAGTATATGGTCGAGGCGGTGTTGTCAGTAAGGAGGAGCCCATCCAACTGGTTGTCGCTGCCGGCGCTGCCAAAAATCTCCAGACCAATAATGCCGCTCGCATTGGTGATCACCGCTGATTTAATGTCCGGCTGTGGTTGGTCATTGAACAGGCTGTCGATGGTGAAGGCCTTGTGCTCGTTGGCATTAAGCGTGTAGGCGACACTCCGTCCATCGTTAAAGGTAATGGTCAGTTCTTTCGCTGCTGAGGTTGTGTTCACCAGGCTTATCCCGGTCCACCAGTAAGCGATCGAGTCTATGTGTGAGATATAGATGTCCGAAGCGTTTACCACTTTTACCGCAGGGATTGCCGCTCTATAAACTCCTTCTTGGTAAAACTTTGTATATCCGGCAAGACTTTCTGAATCTGACTCAAAGATAATATAGCCAATATCACCAGGATTCATAAATTCATTGCCAATAGTAATTTCTCGTCTTCCTTTAGGTGGCAGGGTAACAGCGATATTAGAGGACACAGATTCTCCGTTATCATTATATGCCTTGAATATCCCGTTTAGTTCTTGTTCGCTCTTATTGATGACACCAATTTCTGTCTCCCAAGTGTTTCCACCACTGTCAACGTGAGGAAAGTATAGGGCCCGGGTACCATTCTCGCTGGGTGGGACATACCGAACGTAACGGTTTGTATATCGACCTGGAGTGTCCATCCGGCTGTACTGAAGACCTGTAGTACCATTGAGATTTTCAATGCCTGCGGTTGTGTTTCCTGAGCCGCGAGAAGTAACATCCAGATAGTTCACCAGGATGTGATTGCTGCCCTCGTAAAGGATTATCTGGAAATAATTTTTAATTGAGCCTATGGCTGAAAAAGGGATATTTGAAAACTCCACAATAAACATCCTATTTGGAGAGACCCCACGGGTCTCATAATGAACCGTACAAGTTCATCCAGATGGATCAAGATTGTCCCAGAATGCTGCAATAATATTATCAGCATCTCCCCCCGGTGTGGGAAGGGAATCTCCGCTGCAACAGCCATTACCAGAGCCACTGTTAAAAGAGATAAACCCATTACTGGAAACATACACCTGGGTATAGTTATGACCATAAAACTTGAAGGTGAACCCAATGGGAATGGGTCCGGCAACTTGATCATCATTAAGGCCAAGTAGTGAACCACTTTCCGATATATCTATCCAAGAAAATGGGGGAACATCACCTTCACTGCTATCATAAAATTCATACCCGAAGCCATCCGGGCCTCCCGTTAAGGCCATAGAGGCAGAGGATATCAACAATAGTGAAACAGCAGTCCCAACAATTATAAGAAATATTTTTTTAACCATCACTAATTCTCCTTAAAGTTTTTAATGGAGTGGTTCTATGTGACTGGTCAGATAGAACCACTCCTGATCAAATTTAATCAAGAGCCTCCTTCCCATAAGCGCTGACTTAAACGTGACTACTCACTGATGTATCCTCAAAAAATATATTGGAGGACTCTATGAGAGACCGCAGAAATGCAAAAACAATGCCAAACAGCCTAATAGTTTATCACAAATTAAATGAGACCTTTGCACAACCCCCACAAAGCTACTTCTATTTCGTTATGTTTTAATGATGAAAGCGGCGGTAGTTAGGAGATTCAGATCCAAATCGGCCACTCCTTTGAGGAGTAAAGTGATGATCGGGATATTCAGCGATAATAGTGGAAATCAATACCATACTTTGCAGCTCTATAGGTGAATTTTCGTTCTGTAATGCCAATGAGCCGTGCTGCCTTTGCCATGTTGCCCCGGGTGCTTTTCAATGCCTCAACAATTCTCTCCCGCTCGAGGCTCTCCACGGTTTCCTCTAGTGATCCGCCGGGTGCGTTGTCAGGTTTATTTACGGTTTGCACAGAAGGTGGTAAGTGATAGTTCTGAATGATTTTTTCCTCGCAGAGAAGCACGGCCCGCTCCATGCAGTTTTCAAGTTCCCGCACATTACCCGGCCAGTGGTAGTTCATCAGCGCATCAATCGTCGTTTTGGAAAAGCCCTTGATATCTTTCTGATTCTCAGCGGCATATTTTTCAAGGAAGTAATCGGCCAGGAGGATGATATCTGTTTTGCGTTCCCTCAAAGGGGGAATATAGATAGGAAAGACATTCAACCGCCAGTAGAGATCCTCCCGGAACTCTTCCTTTTCCAAAGCTTCCTCCAGGTTTTTATTGGTGGCCGCAATGATCCTCACGTCGGTCTTTATGGTATCCGTGCCACCAACACGTTCAAATTCCCTTTCCTGGATTACCCGAAGGAGCTTTACCTGAACATCCATACCGATGGCGCCGATTTCGTCCAGGAAGATGGTGCCTCTATGGGCCAGTTCGAATTTCCCCACCTTCTGTCGAATGGCCCCGGTGAAAGCGCCTCTTTCATGACCGAACAGTTCACTCTCAGTGAGATTTACCGGCAAAGCGGCACAGTTCACCTTCACAAGGGGATTTTTTGCTCTCGCACTGGCGTAATGGATGGCGCCGGCTACCAGTTCCTTACCGGTGCCGCTTTCCCCCCGCACCAGCACGGTGACGTTGCTCCTCGATACCTGGGAGATCATCTGGAAGACCTCCTTCATCCTGCTGCTGTTTCCCACAATATTGATAATACGGTATCTATTGGCAAGCTCATCCCGAAGCCTCTGGTTCTCCTGTCTTAACTGGTCCCTTTCCCAGTAAACGGTTTCCAGATTGATAACATGCTGAGCAATCATGGTGGCAATGACGGAAAGGAGCTTTTCTCCATCTGGCAGAGAGAACGATTCATCATACGGACGATCTACGCTCAAGGCCCCGACAACCTGGGCGCCCTTTTTGATGGGAACACAGATAAAGGAAATTTCCCGATCCACCTCTTTCCTTCTTGTCGCCGTGCGGTTCAGAAAAAGTGGCTCCTCGCTGATTTTCGGGATCACAAGGGGATTGCCGGTGGCGATGACGCGGCCGGTTATCCCCTCACCAACCCTGTATTTTCCCCTCTCAATGGCCCCTTTTGTGAGGCCGTGGGCTACCTCGATACTGATCTCATCCCGGAGGGGATTCAGAATCGTTATAGTACCACGAATCATACCCAGCGAAACGGCAAGGATGTCCACTACCTTATAGAGTGATTTCTTAAGGTCGAGGCTCTCATGGAGCGCCATGCTTATCTCGTAAAGAAGCTTTAGTTCCTCAATGTTTTTCATCAAAGCTCCTCTTTACTCCCACTCCTCAAGACCGCTAACCAAAACCGTCTGCTTGGCCGGTTGGACGGTGCGATAGACCTCGGCCGGGGTGCATCTCCGGCCGTCAACGGTCAACAGATGGTTCTCGATGAAAATACCAAACAACTTTTCGTTTTCTTTCAGGTAAGGCAGGATAAGCTGCCAGTCCTGATCGGAGAAAGGAACGATTTCCCCGCCGTTGAGCTGTTCGGTCACGATCTTTTTATAAGGATCACGGATAAAGATGGCCCCGCCCGAAGCCAGGGAAAAGAGATTGGAACCGGGATAGGGGGTCTCCTGGGGAAGGATATTGCCTTGAGAATCGATGGTCAGACCGTTGACGATCACAAAACCCCCGCCGTTGTGGGGATCACCAGCCATGAAAGATTCGGCCAGGAAATCCAGGGCCGTCCCGTTGATGACCACTTTCGGCCGGCCCACGGCATTGATCAGCGGCCTTCCGGCGGCATTGCCCAATACATAGACCTCTCCACCCTTGGCCCCATAAAGAAAAGTCTGGCCGACGTCTCCATGGACGACTAATTTGCCCCTTTTAAGGATCTGGCCCAGTTGATCCTGGGCGTTTCCATGGACATGAACTTCCAGACCATCCATCCCTGAACCCAGATAGTCTCCGGAGCTCCCATAGACGTCAATGCGCACCCCCTGGGTCTCCGGGCCTAAACCGCAGCCGAGAAATCTTTGGCCCCGGTAACCATAGCCGATAAACCGTTTCCAGCCCAGTTCGTAGGCCTTGACCACTAAACGGGCATCGCACTCTTCCCCTTCCGGTGGAAACTGCCCACCGTTAATGACCAGAATTTTTTCCCCGCCGGCAGGAACCCGAAGGGTATGGCGATGGGCATAATCAATCTGGAAAAACGATTTACCGGCAGCCTCATTCAAGAGGGGAATGGCCTTAAAAATATTCTCCAGGGCATGGTTGACCATTTGCAACAGGGAGCTGCGGCGTTTTGTCCCCGTAGGGTAACGACGGTCCAGGAGCAGGGTCAATAATTTGATAACCCCTTCCTTTAATTTTTCTTCCTGGGTCATGAGTTCCAGGTGCTTTAAGAGACTGCCGAATTGGGCATAATCCCCCTCTGAAATGAAATTTTGCAGAGAAGAAAATAAAGAGGCAATCTCTCCTTTT
>MNZP01000114.1 GCA_001873675.1 Syntrophaceae bacterium CG2_30_49_12
AACGCCTGTCGTACGTTAGATGAAGTTGCGACAATCTAAATTGGTAACTATTCAGCCACCAAGGCACAAAGACCCAAAGAGAAGATGGATATAAATTGAATAACGGAGTTTTCTCATTAATTTCAATGTGCCATGCATTAAAAAGGCTATTATAAAAAATTAATCCTATAATCTTGGTGCCTTTGTGCCTTTGTGGCAAGATACCTGAGTAGTTACAAAAATTGATTAAAAAAAACGGGTATCACCGGATGACAGAGGGAAGGCATCGTTGGGGCTCTCCTAAGAGAAAATCTCCCCGTTCAATCCATTCTTTAAGGATATCGGCGATTTCCCTTGCCCTTACGTAACTTGATAAGGGGGCGGTAGCTACCTTCTGACCGTTCACTATAATGGCGCCACTCTTTAATTCCTTGTAATTGACCTCGCCAAGACTCCCGACCATTCCTCCTTTTGGGTAATCCACGCTGTAATCATAAACCTGGGTAAAGATATCTTCATCTCTGACTCCCGTATAACGTGCCATCTCTTCATTCAGGATGGGAATGGGAATACCGATCCCCACATACAGGGAAACCCCATATCCGAGCATACTGGCTCCCACAAGCCACTCGGGACGCATCTCTTTGAGGTTTCCAATAGCGGCAATTGCCCCCGCTGCTTCTCTGGGAACCCCGTTTTTTCCCCTCCGGACGTGAGGGTTATGCTGTGTGCCCTCCCAGGCCACAAAACCCTGGGCGCCTCCTAAGAAGATCTTTGTCCCGATACCGATAGTTTTATAATAAGGATCATTGAAAAGAGGACTCAACTGTCCCGAGGTGGCGTAATTGGCATTTGCCATGCGGGGTCTCAGTACCCCCATATAGGTATAGATGATCTTATCAGACATGTTGACGGCGCAATTGTAGTTCTGGTAGGCATTCCTTGGGTTAAAAAGGATGGCGTCACGCAGATCTTTTATCGTAATATTTTTCTCATGTTTCCGGGCCGGATAGCAGTCCGTACCGTAACCTTCCATCCGTAGCCTGATCACGTTTCCTGCCACGAGGTCTTCGATGACATGTCCCCCGCCGTAATTGAATTCTCCCGGATAGACACTATTGAGGGGGTCTCCCCCACCCACTTCTGTTGCCCCGATATAACAATCAACGGCGGCGATACCACCGTAGGCTGCCACATCGTTAAGCCAGATTTTTGCCGCCTTTATCTTCGGGGCGGTATGACCAAAATTCAGAAAGGCGCCTGATGAACACATGGGACTGAATGTACCGGTGGTAACGACATCAATCTTTTGGGCTGCCTCGATGTCGCCATGTCTGTCCACAATATCGCTCATCTCTTCAGCCGTTACCACAACGGCCTTCCCCTGTTTTATCTTTTCGTTGATCTCTTTATAAGTTTTATTTATCTTATATTTCCCCATGAAACGCCCTCTCTCACTGTTCAGATGCTCTTTTTCTTATGTAACTATTCAGGTTCAAAGTTCCGGGGTTCACGGTTCAAGGTTAGACTGATGAAATATGAAGAGCGCAAGCCAACCAACCATAAACCGTGAACCGTGAACCTGATAACCTGAGTAGTTACTTTCTTATTTCGTATGACCAAACCCCCCGTCCCCTCTCGATGTTGGGTCCAGCCGGTTGGTGACAACCCATGTCGCCCTGCATACCCGATGAAAGACCATCTGAGCAATACGGTCGCCTCTTCTGACAACAAAGGACTCTTCCCCATGATTAATCATAATCACGCCGATCTCACCGCGGTAATCCGCATCAATCGTCCCCGGGGAATTGACCAGCGTTACCCCGTTCTTCAGGGCAAGACCGCTCCGGGGTCTGATCTCGGCCTCATACCCCTCCGGCAGTGCAATGACAATACCGGTGGGAATCAACTTCCTTTCTCCCGGTAGGATCACCTCTTCTTCCCCAACGGCGGCAACGACATCCATACCTGCTGCATGTTCAGTCATATAACGTGGGAGGGTGATGTCGTCATGAGCCGGTAGTTTTTGCACGGTCACCCTGATTGTTTCTCTCATAATACCCTGCCCCCTGACCCCTGATCCCTGACTCCTATAAGTACAATTTGAGTCTGCAATCCTTTTCCGAAATCCTGCCGATGGCAGCGAGGCTTATGGTATCCGGGTTAAACACTTCACAAGACAGCAGTCTTATATCTTCTACGCCAACAGCATCTATATGAGCGATAACCTCTTCCGGCGGCACATATCTTTTTAAGTATATCTCATCCCTGGCCAGTTTCATCATGCGATTATCGGTGCTTTCCATGCCCAGGAGGAAATTGCCCTTAACTAATTCCCTGGCTGAAGTCAACTCTTTTTCTGTAAGAAGATCATTGCATAATCCTTTCAGTGTCTCCAGAACCAGACCGATGACATCGGACACCTTATCCTCGCTGGTTCCCGCGTAAATGCCGAGCATACCCGTATCTGTATAGGGAATCAGATAGGAATGGATGGCGTAAACCAGCCCCCTTTTCTCTCTGATTTCCTGGAACAACCTTGAACTCATACTTCCACCGAGGACGGCGTTCATTAAAAAACATGGAAACCTTTTGGAGCTTCTTGCAGATGGGGCAAGGGCGCCGATGAGCATATGCACCTGATCCAGATCCTTTTCGAGGACAGCTTCTTTTGATGAAACTACCGGCGCCGTGGTCTCGTCCTTGACAGCCCCTTGTGCCAGTGACCCAAAGGCGTGTCGAACCAGCTCAACCAGAACATCATGTTTCAGATTGCCGGCGGCGGTCAGCACAAGGTTTTCCCCTCTGTACCTGGCATTGAAGAAACTGAAGAGGACTTCTCTGTTAAATCCCTCCACCGCTTCCTTCGTCCCTAAAACAGAACGACCAAGGGGGTGGCCACCCCAAAATATGGCATCGAAGAAGTCATGAATATAATCGTCAGGTGAATCCTCCACCATATTGATCTCCTGAAGGACCACCGTCGTTTCTTTACCGATTTCTGCGGTATCAAATTGTGAGTTTTTTAATATATCGGCGAGCAGGTCAATCGCCAGGGCAAGATGATAATCAGGTATCTTGACGTAAAAAGAGGTTAGTTCCTTGCCGGTGGCGGCGTTCATCAAACCACCGACAGAATCAATGGCCGATGCAATATCAAAGGCAGTTCTGCTTTCCGTTCCCTTGAAAAGCATGTGCTCGATAAAATGAGCTGTCCCGTTTGTCTTCAGGCTTTCGTTGCGGGAACCACACCGCACCCATACCCCTATGGATACTGACCTGACATGGCCGATCTCCTCGGAAATAACCCTGATGCCATTGTCCAGAACGGTCCTATTGTACATTGGTCCCCGGTATCTCCTTTCTGCTTAGTCAGGTTTCTCTAAAGGGAAATGTAACTATTCAGGTTCAGGGTTCAAGGTTCAGGGGTTCGAGTGAAATGCTTAATAATCATCTTAAACCATTGAACCGTGAACCACGGAACTTTGAACCTGAGTAGTTACAAGGAAATTATGCCGGATTCTCCCCTAATGCTTCCTTCCTGGAGAGCCGGATCTTCCCCTGCCTGTCAATTTCAAGGACCTTCACCAGCACCTCGTCCCCTTCTTTCAGGATATCCGTGACCTTATTAACCCTTTCCCTGGCAAGTTGTGAGATATGCACCAACCCCTCCGTACCCGGCAGTATCTCCACGAAAGCGCCAAAGTCAACAATCTTCTTGACTGTGCCACGATATATCTTTCCTATTTCCGCATCCTCGGTCAGCCATTTGACCATGGCCACAGCCCTGGCTGCGGCATCTGCATCGCTGGAGGCAATGGTCACGGTGCCGTCGTCTTCCACATCAATATTAACGCCTGTTTCACTGACAATCTGCCTGATATTCTTCCCTCCGGAACCGATTACGTCCCTTACCTTCTCCGGCCTTACCTTTACCATTGTGATTCTCGGGGCGTACATGGAGATATCAGTCCGTGGGAAAGCGATGGTCTCCCTCATCTTTTCAATAATAAAAAGCCTTCCATCTCTCGCCTGGTAGAGGGCTCTTCTCAGGATATCTTGCGTAACCCCATTAATCTTGATGTCCATCTGCATGGCTGTAATCCCCTTTTTTGTCCCGCATACCTTGAAGTCCATATCTCCTGCATGGTCTTCATCGCCAATGATATCGGACAGAATGACCACTTGTTCACCCTCTTTCAACAGACCCATGGCAATCCCGGCGACGATATCCTTCACGGGCACTCCGGCATCCATCAGGGAAAGGGCGCCGCCGCACACCGTGGCCATGGAAGATGAACCATTGGACGAAAGAACTTCGGAAACAATCCTGATAGTGTAGGGGAATTCTTCGTCGGTAGGGAGGATGGGAAGCAGGGCTTTTCTGGCGAGGGCGCCATGCCCGATTTCTCTTCTTCCCGGACCCCTTAAAGGCCGTGCTTCTCCAACGCAATAGGGGGGGAAATTATAGTGCAGAATAAACGATCTCATCTCTTCCCCGCCTATATAATCCATTCTTTGTTCATCCGAGGATGTGCCAAGTGTCAGGGCGGCAAGAACCTGGGTTTCACCTCTGCTAAATATGGCCGATCCGTGGGCCCTCGGTAAAATCCCAACATCAGCGCTGATTGGCCTGATGTCTGTGTTGGATCTTCCGTCGCTCCTCCTTTTTTCATGCAGGATCATATTCCTGATATTATGTCGTTCCAGATCCTCAAATATCTCCATGACCAGAGGGCGAAGTCCCGCATCCTCTCTGGTGATTTCCTCGATTACCGCCTCTCTGAGACGGTCGAGCTTTGCATACCTTTCTAATTTCGGCCCCGTGGTATAGGCATCTCTCAGACCTTCCGCGGCGGCGTTGGCAACCCTTGCAACAAGGGACTGATCTGGGGAGGCAACCGGGTTCACCATCCTCTTTTTTCTTCCAATGTCCTGACGTATAGATTCCTGAAGTTCAATCAAGGGGCGAATGACGTCCAATCCCCAGTTGATGGCATCAACGATCACATCTTCCTCAACCTCTTTGCCCTTCCCCTCAAGCATCACCAGGTTTACATCAAATTCACGATCCTGCGTACCGGGGAGTACCCTTCTGCCGACTAAGAAGAGATCCAAGCCACCATTTTCTAATACCTCTGCCGATGGATTGCATAAAAATTCCCCGTCCAGCAGGCCGATCCTGACACCGGCAACCGGTCCCTCAAAAGGAATATCCGATATTCCCAGGGCCGCCGAAACGCCTAACATGGCTGCCACTTTGGTATCATTTGCGTTATCCGCGGAAAGAACGGTTGCCACAACCTGAGTTTCATAAAAGTAACCTTTGGGAAACAGGGGGCGTATTGATCTGTCAATGAGCCTCGATGTTAATATCTCTTGCTCGTTGGGACGCCCCTCCCTTTTAAAAAAACCGCCGGGAATCTTCCCCGCGGCGAAGGTCATCTCCTGGTAATCAACTGTGAGGGGCAGAAAATCGAGTCCTTCCCTTGCGTTTTTCAGGGAGACGACCGTCACGAGAACAACCGTATCACCATAATTCACAAGGATTGCACCATCGGCCTGACCTGCCACATAATCCGCTTTCAGGGAAATACTCCTCCCTCCAAAATCTGTGCTAAATACTTTGCTCATAAATTGTTTTCCCTTCTGTTATGGGTTTTTGCGGCAAAAGCAATAGTAATTGCAAGGAATAGGACCTTTTGCCTATTTTCGAAGACCCAGGCGCGAAACCACTTTCCTGTATCTTTCCACATCCTTTTTCTTCAGGTAATCGAGAAGTTTTCTCCTCTGCCCGACGAGTTTCAAAAGTCCCCTGCGGGAGTGGTGGTCCTTTTTGTGGGTCTTAAAATGCTCCGTTAAGTATTCTATCCTCGCCGTCATGAGCGCAACCTGGACCTCCGGTGATCCCGTGTCCTTTTCGTGCAATTGAAAATTGCCAACTATTTTCCCCCTTTGTTCAGCATCTAACACCTTTTTCTCTCCTCCCTCGTCAATCGGTTACAATAATGTATGTAACTACGCAGGTCGTCAGGTTTACAGTTCACAGTTCACAGTTCACAGTTCACAGTTGCTTGGCTTGCGTTCTTCTTTCATCAGTCTAACCTTGAACCGTGAACCTTAGAACTTTGAACCTTCTAACAATTAAATACCCTCATGATTTTAACCACCCGTTTCTCTCCATCTAACGAAGCAATTTGCTCCGAAGCACAGAGCATTTTTCCTATTGCAACAAGGCAATGATCAGGCGACATAAATTTTACTATATCTCCGGCGCTAAGAAAAGGAAAGTTATTTATACCAAGGGCATCGGCATCCGGTTGATAGCCTTCCCTTAACTTTCCTACCAATGCCTGATCCACGTTGATGGCGGGGAGTTCCGGCAGAGCTTCCGTCAGGGGTAAAATATTTGCGGCAAGCAAGTCCCGCTTCTTTTCGTTGTCAATACCCTCAATGGATACCGCCAATCCTTCGTGGAAACAGCCGCTCCTTGTCCTTCGCAGCGACGCAAGGCACGCCCCGCATCCCAATATTTTACCCACATCGGAACAAAGAGAACGTATATAGGTGCCACTCCCGCATGATACCGTAAAGGTCACGTAAGGCAATACTATCTCTTCGACCACGATGGTGTAAACTTCAACGGTTCTCGGAGGGAGGTCAACGGCGATCCCCCTTCTTGCCCATTTATAAAGCGGTTTCCCTTGAAACTTAACCGCCGAGTAATGGGGAGGAAGTTGCTCTATCTTCCCGACAAAGCGGTGCAACACCTCTTCTATCTCGTCTCTTGCCACACGAGGTTCACACTCAGCAATTATTTTGCCCTCCATGTCGAGGGTGTCAGTTTCGACACCTAATAACATCGTTGCCCGGTATTCCTTGCTGTCCGGCGAAAAGAACTGTACGAGCTTCGTTGCCTCATTTATGCACACGGGAAGGACACCCGTTGTCAGAGGATCCAGCGTACCCGTATGACCGGCCTTTCTTGCACCAAGCAGCCTCCTCACTTCCGAAACCACGGCATAAGATGTCTTTCCCGAAGGCTTATCTATCACAACAATGCCATCCATAACGAGAAACTTCATGCAACAATAGACCTTGTCATATCCAGTACACGATGTTTGACCGTCTCAATATCCCCTTCAATCTCACAACCTGAGGCATTAGCGTGTCCTCCTCCTCCGAATGCCCGAGCAATTTGTTCTACATTAAGTTTCCCTTTGGAGCGTAAGCTTATCTTGAAATAGTTTTGAGATAATTCATTGTAAAGGATGGAAACTTCTACTCCCTCGATGGAACGAGGTATATCCACAAAACCTTCGGCATGTTCCTGCAATGCCCCGGCAGACTCGATAGCCTTCCGTAAAACTACCAGGGAGCCGATCTTCCCGCCCAAATCAAAAGTCATGGTTTCCAGCACGTTCATCAAGAGTTTGATCTTAGCTAATGGTTTGCTTTCGTAAATGTTTTCCGCTATCCATTGCGGATCGGCGCCTTTTCCCAGCAAATTTCCCGCCGCTGTCAAGGTGCTCTGCCTTGTGCTTCCGTAGCGGAATCCCCCCGTATCCGTCATGATGGCAGCGTACAGATTGGTTGCCATCTCTTCTGTCAGCTCGAGGGCCATATGCTCTGCAAACCGGTAAAGCAACTCTCCAGTGGAACTCGCCTGATGATCAATATAGGCAATCTCACAGAAAGCTCCCCGGGAAATGTGATGATCAATGGCGATGATCCGCTTTATCCTTCCTATCTTGTTTGCCGCTTCTCCTACACGTTCCAGCTCACTGCAATCCAGGACAAAGGCGGCGTCAAATTCCCCCAGCGGGGGAAGTTGCTGAACTATAATTTCATTGCCGGGAAGAAAACGATAATTCTGAGGGGTTTCATCCTGATTATAAACGACAGCTTCTTTTTTCATACGACGAAGCATATGGTATAGGGCCAATTCTGATCCCAGGGCGTCGCCATCGAGTCTCACATGGGAGGTGATAAGGAAGACCTGGTAACTGTTTATAATATCAATGATCCTTGAAAGCATCCGTTCCCCTTTATTATATTTGTAATTACTCAGGTTCAAAGTTCCGGGGTTCACGGTTCAAGGTTAGACTGATGAAAGAAGAGCGCAAGCCAACCAACCGTGAACCGTGAACCTGACAACCAGTAGTTACTTATATTTCTGTTAAAAGCTTTTCTATACGGCTTCCATAGGCAAATGATTCATCATATACGAAAACGATTTCCGGTATGTATCGCAATTGTAATCTTTTCCCTAATTCCCTCTTCAAAAAACCTGTCGCCTTCTGGAGACCTGCCCTAACTTCATCAGAGCATGTATCTTTTCCCATCTCAACAAAGAATATCCTTGCCAGGCGGAGATCATCGGTCAATTTTACCCCTGTGATAGTAATTGGCCCAATACGTGGGTCCCTGACACGCTTTAGCAGGATATCTGAAATTTCCACCTTGATAAGATCAGACACCCGGCTTGCCCTTTTAAAATTCATCATACTTACCTGTCAGATAATCATATGAATCCGTCGCCTCGGAGAAGCTGGTAATTTCAACCTTTGTATGTATCACCTCGGCAAACCGCAGACTATCTATAAACCTCAGGATATGGTCTATCTTTCCATTGACATAACTTTTGTCGTTGCCTACCACGCTGAAACCAATTTTCGCCCGCTTCCAGTGATCAGCATCACCGATCTCAGCAATGGAAATATTAAATGTGTTTTGTGTCCGCTTTAATATCCTGCTCAGTTTCCCCCTTTTTTCCTTCAGGGACCTGCTCTCAGGAATCCACAAATCTATGATACCTGATCCGACGACCATTTTTCATTTTCCCGCTCTGCCTGTTGTTCGCCGGCTGCCGCGGTTGTTTATAAATTCCTCTCTACTTTTTCGTTAATATAGGACTCAATGATATCCCCTCCCCTGATATTATTAAAGCCCTCTATCCCGATACCACATTCGAACCCCGATTGCACTTCTTTTACATCCTCATTAAACCGTTTCAGGGAAAGCAGTTTGCCATCGTAAATCGTCACACCGTCTCTCACTAATTTGAGATTGGACTTTCTTGTAATCTTCCCATCCGTTACATAACTGCCGGCAATGGTTCCCACCCTGGGTATTTTGAATAGCTGCCTGACTTCGGCGCGTCCTTGAACCACCTCTTTGTAAACGGGCTCAAGAAGACCTTCCATGGCAGCTTTTACATCGGCAATTACATTATATATAATATCGTAGAGCTTGATTTCAACGCCTTCCGCCTCCGCCAATTCGATCACCCTGCTGGTGGGTCTGACATTAAAACCGATGATGATTGCATTTGATGCCGAGGCCAGCATCACATCTGTTTCCGTAATGGCGCCTGTCGAACTGTGAATAGTTTTCAACTTCACATCAGTCGTGCTCAGTTTGTTTAATGCCTCGTTTAGAGCCTCAATAGACCCCTGAACGTCACCCTTAATAATAACATTGAACTCCTTGCTTCCCTCTTTAATTTTCTGGTACAGTTGCTCGAGGGTAATCTTTGCAGAGGTGGAAAGTTCCCGTTCCCGTTCCTTTCTGAGCCAGTACTCTCCGATACTGCGCGCTCTCTTCTCGTCTTCCATACAGGTGAACTCGGCGCCCACATGAGGAACCCCTGAAAATCCAATAACCTCCACAGGCATTGATGGCGGCGCCTCTTTGATCCGTTTTCCCTGATCGTTGATCATGGCCCGAACCCTGCCGGCCTCCGTCTTGGAAACAAAGGCATCTCCCTCTCTTAAGGTGCCTTCCTGAATCAAAACCGTTGCTACCGGTCCACGCCCCCGATCGAGCTTTGCCTCAATAACCACCCCGCGAGCGGGTTTCTCATGATCGGCCTTTAACTCCATGACGTCTGCCTGGAGGAGGATCATCTCGAGAAGTTCCTCGATGCCTGTTTTCTTCTTTGCAGACATCTCACAGAATATAGTGTCACCACCCCATTCCTCAGGCACGAGACTATATTCGGTCAGGGCTTGTTTGATTTTCCCCGGATCGGCATTTGGTTTATCAATCTTATTGATCGCCACAACGATGGGAACACCGGCTACCTTTGAGTGGTTGATAGCCTCAATGGTCTGATCCATCACCCCGTCATCGGCGGCAATGACGAGAACAACTATGTCCGTGACCTGAGCCCCCCGGGCCCGCATGGCTGTGAAGGCTTCGTGACCGGGAGTATCGAGAAAGACGATATCCCTGTCTTTGATATGTACATGATACGCCCCGATAGCCTGGGTAATGCCGCCCGCCTCACCGTCAATTACATTAGTCTGTCTGATGGCATCGAGAAGGGATGTCTTGCCATGGTCAACATGTCCCATGATAGTGACAACCGGCGCCCTTGGTTTGAGATTTCCCTGAGGTATAGCTACTTTTTGCATGGATTCACCATATTCGGCAACAATAGGTTCCACCTGGTATCCAAATTCACTGGCAACGATAGTAGCGACATCACGATCAATAGACTGGTTAATGGTTACCATCATACCGATGGGAATCAATTTGCGGATCACCTCAGTTGCCTTAACCGCCATCTTCCTGGCAAGGTCGCCAACGCTTATCGCCTCCCCTACCTTTATCCTTCTCTTGATGGCCTTGGGAACGGTAATAACCGTTTTTTTCATTTTGACGGAGGACATCTTCTTTTCTTCTTCCCTCCGCCTCGCAATTCTTTCCTCTTCCGTCTCTTTTTGCAGGCGCCTGTCCCTTTTACCTACAATCTTCTTAACAAAGACCTTTTTCCGTATTGGTAGTTGCTCTTTTATTAATACTTCTACCGGCTTTCTCCACTTTTGCTTTTGTGGCGCTTCTTTTTTCTTTGTCTGTTTTTCCCCTTTAGGGGGAATGACCTCCTTAACGACCACAAGCTTCGGCCTTTCCGGAGTTTCTTTTTTAATTTCTATCCTGGCCTTCTGCGGTATATGAACAGGGAAGGCCTCTCTCTTCTCAGGCCTTACCGGTTCTTCTTTCTTAACCTTTATGGATACCGGCACGGGGATAGGAGGGAAGGTAGATCTTGCTTCGCCGGCCCCTTCTTCCGGTTTACTTTCCTCTGCCGTTCTGACTGGCATTGATTCCTTCTGGAGTTTCTCTTCTGCCTCTGGAGTTGCTTCTATCGGGGTGACTTCTTCCGGAGGCGCTTCCACTTCCTTTTCTTCGGGCGGGGCAGGAACGACTTCTTCAACTGCCTCTGGTTCTATTTCATCAACACGGTGGCGAACGGTTCTTCTTCTGATTACCGTGGATTTTATTCTTTTTTCAACCATTTCAAGAGACTCACCGGATGACAATTCTCCCTTGATCCTCTGTACATCAGAGTCTTCAATGGTGCTTGAATGCGACTTCACAGCAACACCGAGCCTTTCCAGGCGAGAGATGATCTCCCTGTTGTCAAGACCCAATTCCCTCGCTAACTCGTAAACTCTCTTCTTAGGCATTCTTAAAACACTCCCTTAATATCCTCATTAATTATCTTACCTGCTTCTTTTATCCAGTGCGAGGCGGTTTTCTCACCTACACCAGGAATCGAAGACAACATTTCAGGATCAGCCGCAGCGATGGTGGCGACACTCTTTAATCCTTCTCTGTAAAGACGTTCCGCCGTCACCTGGCCAATACCCGGTATTTTCATGAGAGCCCTGAACCCCTCTTCCTCCTGTTTTACCGCCATGGATTCACTCTTGACATCAATCTTCCATCCTGTCAGTTTAACGGCCAGCCTGACATTCTGTCCATTTTTCCCTATGGCAAGAGACAGTTGATCATCGGGAACAATAACCTCCATGGAACGACTTTCCTCATCCATAAGGATTCTGTTAACCTTGGCCGGAGACAGGGCACTGCATACATACGTGGCCTGATCATCAGAATAGGGGACAATGTCTATCTTTTCTCCCCTCAATTCCTGGACGACACTCTGTACACGGCTTCCTCTCATACCAACACAGGCGCCAACCGGATCTATATCTTTGTCTTTGGTTCTTACAGAAATCTTGGTCCTTTTACCCGGTTCCCTTGCAATGTTCACTACTTCGATCAATCTCTCAGAAATTTCGGGAACTTCAATTTCAAAGAGCGCCCTGATAAAACCGGGGTGAGTTCTCGAAAGGATAATCTGGGGGCCTTTTGACGACTTCTTAACATCACATATATAGGACCGAATACGCTCTCCCCGCTTGTACGTCTCTTTGTAGACCTGTTCGGCCGGGGGGATCACCCCTTCTGCACGTCCAAGATTAACGATAATACTTCCCCCCTCAAACCTCTGAACGAAACCGTTAACCAGCTCACCTTTTCTATCTTTGTACTCCTCATAGATGATGTCCCGCTCCGCATCTTTCACCCTCTGAATGATAATCTGCTTGGCCGTTTGGATAGCAATCCGGCCAAAGGTACTCGCTTCTATCTTCGTACCGAGACTGTCCCCAGGTTCTGCTTCTTCATCAAGTGTCCTTCTTGCCTCTTCAAGGGATACCTGAACGTCGGGATCTAAAACCTTTTCCACCACGGTTTTAAACTGGAAGATCTCGATTTCCCCGGAGTCTTCGTTGTAATGGGCTTCGATATCCACATGGGGGCCCTGTTTTTTTCGCGCCGCCGTTAACATGGCAGCCTCCAGGGCATCTATGATGATAGTTTTATCTATACCCCTATCCTTACCCATCTGTTCAATCAGACGTTTAAGCTCCGGCACCATTTAAAAATCCTCCATAGTAAGTATTCAGGTGTATAGACTGAAGACTGAAGGAAGAAGGGCAATAATCATGATTCATGACACAACGACCTATCAAGGTATCCAAACGATTTTGGCTTTGTGTGTCGCACATGTTTTTCCCTTCAGTCTACCCACCTTCAGCCTTTATGCCTGAGTAACTATCTCATATTCAATATTTGCCTTGACCACCATATCTCTTGGTATGCGATAGGTCTTTCCTGTAATGTCAATAACCAGTACCTTCTTTCCCTCTTCCTCACAAAAGTCAACCAGTTTCCCCCTAAAATTTCTTATCCCCTCTAACTTCTCAGTTACTCTGACATGTACCTTGCATCCCCTGTATTTCATGAAATCCTTGTCTCTCACAAGCGGCCTATCCAGACCGGGTGAGGAAACCTCCAGGGTATAGGAACCGGGAAGCACCTCGTGAATGTCAAGGATATCACCAACCTGATTACTTATTTCAGAACAATTATCGAGGGTAATGCCTGTTTCCTTGTCCATGTAAATCCGAACGACCCATCGAGATCTCATCTTCAGACACTCAACATCAATCAGTTCCATATCCTCGGATTCGATAACAGGCTCTACCAGTTGTCTGATTCTTTCCCTGTACACTTGAGAAGTCATAGCTCAAACAAAAAAGTGGGCAAAAAGCCCACTCATCAGTAAAATACGATGATTTAAAGTTAATTTATCATAGAAAGATTGGTATTGCAAGAAAAAAAAAGGAGGGCCACGCTCCGTCGTGGCCGGAGGGAACGGACGCGACGAAGCGCGTCCCTCCTCATTGTATCTGGTTTGTCCGTGGTGGGAGGGAAAGGGGGGATTTTGGAGCGGGCGATGGGAATCGAACCCACGACGTCCAGCTTGGGAAGCTGACATTCTACCGCTGAATTACGCCCGCAGAATCGCTGGATTTACGGCAACAGTCCAACTGTAAAGATAATCAAAATGGACATTTTGTCAAGTTTTTTTCCGTGCCATCCTCATGGTAATGGAGCTTCCGTGGCCATCGAAACCTTCTAACTTTGCGAGTCTTGCTGCCTGCTCACCATACCTATAGAGGGCGCTCTGAGAGAAGGAGATTACGCTGGTGCGCTTCACAAAATCATGAACCCCCAACGGGGAGGAAAACCTTGCCGTTCCCCCTGTGGGAAGGATATGATTGGGGCCTGCGATATAATCTCCAATTGCCTCCGGCGCCCAGGATCCGAGAAACACAGCCCCGGCGTTCCTGATCCTGTCCAGTATTTTCCGTGGTTTTTCGACCATCAATTCCAAATGCTCCGGGGCAAACCTGTTGGCGATGACAATGGCCTCATCAATACTCTCCGTTACAATAATGGCGCCGAACTCCTGTAAGGAATTTTCCGCAATATCTTTTCTCGGCAGGCTCGGGAGTTGCATATTTACCTCGGCAATCACCCGTTGAGCGAACTCTTCATCAGAGGTCAGAAGGACGGCAGATGCCATTTTGTCATGCTCAGCCTGGGCAAGCAAATCGGCGGCCACAAAGGAAGCATCGGCAGTCCCGTCAGCAATGACGAGAATCTCACTGGGACCGGCAATCATGTCGATGGCAACCCGGCCATAAACCATCTTTTTTGCCGCGGCCACGTAAACATTCCCTGGTCCTACGATTTTATCCACCGCCGGGATTGATTCGGTGCCATAGGCAAGGGCGGCTATTGCCTGGGCGCCACCTATCCTGAATATTCGCCTCACGCCGCCTATCTTGGCGGCAGCGGCAAGAAGGGGATTTATTTCTCTTCCCCTGGGAGGTGTGACAAGAATGATCTCTTCGACACCGGCAATCCTTGCCGGGATTGCCGCCATAAGCACCGTGGAGGGATAGCAGGCAAGGCCCCCGGGAACATATATACCAACACATCTTAGAGGCAATATCCGCAATCCAAGTTCAATCCCCTCTTCATCGGAACAGAAAAAGCCTTGAACGCCCTGTCTCTCGTGGAATCTTTCTATTCTGCCGGCAGCCAGTTTCAACGCTTCCATATCTTCATTTTCCACCTGCCTGATGGCGTCTTCCATTTCCTCGGAAGACACCATGATAGTGCCGGCGTTTATCGCCTGCCCATCAAACTTTTCCGTATATTCGAAGAGGGCCTGATCCCCTCTGCCGGCCACATCTGCTACGATCCGGCTGACAACCGTCCAGACATCTTCATCAAAAACCTTGCCCCGATGCCTGAGCCGCCGGAGAGTCTCCTCAAAATTAAAATCACCAGTGTGGATAAGTCTCATCTCAGACAACAACCCTTTTTAACTACTCAGGTGTTTAGGCTGAAGACTGAAGGTTTAGGCAATTGTATATCCACCGTTTTACCTTCAGCCTTCAGCCTTCAGCCTATATACCTTCAGCCTTCAGCCTTCAGCCTATATACCTTCAGCCTGAGTATTTACAACCCTTTTTATATTGGCACCCAGGGCGGAAAGTTTCTTTTCTATTTGCTGGTATCCCCGGTCAATATGATAGACCCGTGAGAGTTCCGTCTTACCTTCCGCCGCTAACCCGGCAAGGATCAGAGAAGCGGAGGCCCTAAGATCGGTGGCCATAACCTGTGCACCCTTCAGCTTTAGGACACCCCTTATGAGAGCGATGTTTCCCTTGATCTGTATATCAGCCCCCATCCGCTTCAACTCGCTTGCATGCATAAACCTTTTTTCAAAGACCGTTTCCGTAATCACGCTGGATCCCATTCCCACCGACATAAAGGCCATCATCTGCGCCTGCAGGTCCGTAGGAAATCCTGGATAGGGAAGGGTTTTTATGTCTACGTTTGTAATTTCCTTATTGCCTTTCACCCTGATACCACCATCGCCTATGGTTATCTCCATACCGGTATCACGGAGTTTATTGATCAGCGCATCAAGGTGAGAGGGGTCGCATCCTGAGACTTTGACGTTCCCTCCCGTTATCCCGGCAGCAATCATAAAGGTCCCCGCCTCAATCCGGTCCGGTATCACGGTAGTCTCCACAGGATGGAGGCTGTCAACCCCCTCGATGATGATCATATCCGTTCCCGCCCCGCTGATCTTTGCCCCCATACCGTTCAGTACCTCGACAAGATTGACGACTTCCGGTTCCCTGGCCGCATTTTTCAGCAGGGTTGTTCCCTTTGCTAGGCAGGCGGCCATCATAATATTTTCCGTTCCTGTGACTGTGGGAATATCGAAATAGATAGATGCTCCCTTCAATCGCGACGCCTTTGCCTCCACATAACCGTCTCTCAGTTCCACCTCCGCCCCCAGATCGGCAAGAGCCTTGATATGGAGGTTCACCGGCCTGTCACCGATGGCACATCCCCCGGGAAGAGAAACCCTTGCCCTGCCCATCCTGGCCAGGAGAGGACCGAGAACCAGGATCGAAGCTCTCATCTTCCTGACAAGATCGTAAGAAGCCTCACAACTGGCGATCTCACCTGTCCTTATCCTGACAGACGATTCCCCTTCGATTTCCGCTCCCAGACCCCTTAAAAGTTTCTTGATGGTCCTGATATCCGCAAGATCGGGGATATTGTGAAAGGTATTCCATCCGTCCGTTAAGAGCGACGAAACGATGATCGGAAGAGCGGCATTCTTGGCGCCGCTGATCCGGACATCGCCAAGGAGTTTCTCGCCACCATAGATGACCATCTTATCCATTTATTTCTTCCTCTTCCTTCCTGACGTCAGGACAAGCCTAACTCGATTGCATAGGAATTTCCATTTTAAATAACTTTAGGCACTTTAAACTTTAGCTCACTTTAGGCACTTAACTTGAAGGGGTGCCTCCTTGCCATGGCGACCCGCTCTATACCGGCATAATCCATCCTGAAGGCTATATTATCATAGAGGTCGGATCCCCTGAAGACATCTGCGATACGGTCTCTCTGACCGGCCCCCATCTCCATGAAAAGCCAGCCCCCAACTTTTAAGTGAAAAGCCCCCTCTCTGATGATAGCTTCGTGAAATGATGTGCCCTCTCTTCCGGCTACCAGCGCCAATTCAGGATCAAACCCTCTGACGTCTAAGGGAAGATCAGGAAATTCATCTTCAGAAATATAGGGGGGATTGGAAACGATGACATCAAATTTTTCTGCTGACACAGGCTCGAAGAGGTTCCCCAGCCGGAAAGAAATCCTGTCATCAACACTATTTTTACGGGCATTTCTCGTGGCAACCTCGATGGCCCCTCGGGATATGTCGGTGGCCACAATCCGTGCCTCCCTCAACTCAGAGGCCAGGGCGACACCGATGGCTCCGCTGCCCGTACCGATGTCGAGAATCGAGGGATTTTTGTAACCCATCTCTGAACAGACCCTGATAACTTCTTCTACAAGAATTTCTGTCTCCGGTCTCGGCACGAGTACCTGACCGTTGACTTCAAAAACGAGGGACCAGAACTCTTTTTGACCGACAATGCAGGCAACCGGTTCCCCCTGTTGCCTCCTTGCCACCCAGGATTGGAATACGCTAATCTCTTCGTCTGTCAGTAACCTTTCGGGGTGCCTGTAGAGACCGGAACGGTCGGTTTTTAGATAGTGAAAGAGGAGAACCTCAGCATCAAGCCGGGGAGTGGGAATACCTCTACGCTCAAGGTCAATAGCCGTTATGTTCAGGATAGTCCGGATATCCATGGGTCGGTTCAAAGTTCAAGGGTTCAAGGGTTCAAGGGCTAAGAAAACTTTGTGCCTTCATCTTAACCGCTGAACCTCTGAACTTTAAAAATGGGTTAATGGATAGATTGTTTCAATGCCTCGGCCTGGAAATGGGTTGTCAGGGCATCTATCACCTCCTGGATGTTTCCATCAAGAAAGTTTTCCAGATCGTAACGTGTCAAGCCGATACGGTGCTCAGTAACTCTACCCTGGGGGAAGTTGTAGGTTCTGATCCGTTCGCTTCTATCACCGGTTCCCACCTGACTTTTTCTCGCTTCAGAGATATCTTCATGCTGTTTTGCCACCATCATATCCAGCAACCTCGCCCTCAGGACTTTCATGGCCTTTGCTTTATTTTTAAGCTGGGATTTCTCGTCCTGGCAGGTGACCACGACAGATGTGGGCAGGTGGGTAATCCTTACGGCGGAATCTGTCGTGTTGACGCTCTGCCCCCCATGACCGCCGGAGTGATAGACATCAATCCTCAATTCATTGGGATCAATATTAACTTCTACCTCTTCCGCTTCTGGAAGGACAGCTACCGTAACCGCAGAGGTATGGATACGTCCCTGGGCCTCTGTAACAGGAACCCTCTGGACCCGGTGGACGCCGCTTTCGTACTTTAGCCTGCTGTAGGCGCCTTTCCCTTCAATGAGGGCGATAATTTCTTTAAAGCCCCCCATGCCGCCGGCCGGGTTAGAACTCATCACCTCTACCTTCCATCGGTTGAATTCCGCATATCTTGCATACATCCGAAAAAGGTCGCCGGCGAAAAGCCCTGCCTCATCACCACCGGTGCCCGCCCTGATTTCGAGGAGCACATTCCTGTCGTCATTGGGGTCCTTGGGAAGGAGGAGAACCTTTAATTTATCCTCTAAAACCGCGAGATTTTCCTTAAGCTGAGGTATCTCCTCCTTGACGATTTCTTTTAACTCCTCGTCATTTCCCCGCAGGAGACCCTGATCTTCCTCGAGACGGCCTCTTGTTTTCTCATATTCTCTGTAAGTTTCCACAAGGCCGCGAAGATCGGCATGCTCCCTGGCATATTTCTGATAGACCTGGAGTTTGGTGATAACATCAGGGTTACTCAATTGCCTTTCCAGCTCTTCGTACCTTGTTTCAACATCTTTGAGCCTGTCGAACATAACTTCACATCATCTATGGGCAGTTTTTAACTTACGACTTACGACTATGGTTTTACCGCGTACCTCTTATTGAACCGTTCCACCCGGCCGGCGGTGTCAACGATCCTCTGTTTACCCGTCATAAAAGGGTGGCAGCGGGAACATATCTCCACCTTTATGTCCTGTTTTGTAGACTTGGTCTCGATGACATTCCCACAGACACAGGTAATCGTTGTTTTTTTGTATTCCGGATGAATACCTTTTTTCATCGTTTCCCTCCTTTAATAAAGTTCCTAAAGTGAGCTAAAATTTTTTAACTTCCAACTTTAGGCACTTCAAACTTTAGCTCAATTTCTACTGATTCATCGAATCTAAGAAGGCCTGATTCGTTTCCGTCTTCCGTATCTTGTCAATGATAAATTCCATGGCATCCAACGGATTCATCTCTTGGAGAAGCCTCCTTAATATCCATATCCTGTTAAGATTATTCTTCGGTATCAGGAGTTCTTCCTTTCTGGTGCCGGAACGGATGAGGTCAAAGGCGGGAAAGACCCTTCTATCGGCAATCTTACGGTCCAAATGCAGTTCCATATTCCCGGTTCCTTTGAACTCTTCAAAGATGACTTCATCCATTCTGCTTCCCGTATCAATAAGGGCTGTAGAGATAATGGTCAGGCTGCCTCCGTTTTCGATGTTTCTGGCGGCGCCGAAGAATCGTTTCGGTTTGTGCAGGGCATTGGAATCAACGCCACCGGAGAGGACCTTACCGCTGGGTGGAACCACCGTGTTATACGCCCTGGCCAGCCTGGTGATACTGTCAAGAAGGATGACAACATCCCTGTTGTGTTCCACGAGACGCTTCGCCTTCTCAATTACCATTTCGGCAACCTGGACGTGCCGTGCAGCCGGTTCATCAAAGGTCGAGGATATGACCTCCCCGGCCACATTTCGCTGCATATCGGTCACTTCTTCGGGACGTTCGTCAATCAGCAGAACCATCAGAATGACCTCTTTGTGGTTAGTTGTAATACTGTGGGCAATATCTTGAAGCAGAACCGTTTTGCCCGCCCTCGGAGGGGACACGATCAACCCCCTCTGGCCTTTACCGATGGGCGTGAAAAGGTCTATAATCCTTGTGGATAAGTTTTCCGGATCGGCCTCAAGATTAAGTTTCTCCTGGGGATAAAGTGGTGTGAGGTTGTCGAAGAGGATTTTATCTCTCGCCATCTCGGGATTTTCAAGATTGACCGCGTCTACCTTGAGAAGGGCAAAATATTTCTCTCCCTCTTTGGGTGGTCTTACCTCACCCGAGACCGTGTCTCCGGTCCTCAGAGCGAATTTCCGTATCTGCGAAGGGGAAATATAGATATCATCCGGGCTAGGGAGGTAGTTATAATCTACCGCCCGGAGAAAACCAAAGCCATCCGGCAGGATTTCCAGAACACCGGCCCCGGAAATTACTCCATTTTTTTCTGCCTGGGTCTGCAAAATAGCAAAAATCAGATCCTGCCTCCTCATGCCGCTAGCGCCATTGACATTTAATTCTTTGGCCATACTTGTAAGCTTACTGATCGGTTGTCTCTTAATTTCCTCAATATTCATAACTGATTCCTTAATACGTTTTTTCCCACACCCTGATCGCAGCATGAATTACACGCCTCTGAAGTTTCCAATAAATCGCCGGTATTCCTTTAGAGAAATACTGCTCTTATCAGACACTGAGCCCTGAAAAAGAAGGATGTGGATTAAGATAATGGGTTGCCAATTTTGAACTCTAAGATTCCAGAAAGGAAGGATTTAGCATACATCTTTTTATCTTTTGCCCCTTCTATACCAAACTTTTTACCATGTCAAGCACTTTTTAATGTCTCTTAGGGGTTCATACAAGGTGATTTCTACGCCTGAGAAAATCACAGAGCCTGGCCATGTCTTCCGGCATGGGAGACGAGAAAGTCATTTCCGTATTGTTAACGGGATGAAAGAAGGTAATCCGGCTTGCATGCAGTGCCTGCCTGGTCATTGTTCTCATCTCTACCCTCGGTAGCGGATCCCCTATGGCAATGGCGCTGATTCTTCTTGAGCTGCCGTAAACGTTGTCCCCCACCACGGGGTAACCCAGGGCGTTAAAGTGGACCCTGATCTGATGAGTCCTCCCCGTTTCCGTATCCACATCGAGGAGGGTTGCCACACGGTACCTCTCGGAGACCCGATAGCGTGTGATGGCCTCCTTTCCCCTCCTGCTCCCCGTGGACATCTTCTTTCGATCCACGGGGTGCCTCCCCACCGGCGCATCAATCCGACCCTGCTCCCCTTCCACGTCTCCATACACGAGAACCTGGTAACTTTTCTGAACCTGATGTCTCTTGAACTGGGCGGCAAGCCCCCGGTGGACTTCATCGGATTTGGCTACGATGAGCAGGCCGGATGTTCCCCTATCCAGGCGGTGAACAATTCCGGGTCTTAAGACACCACCAATTCCTGAAAGATCCTTGCACTGGAAGAGGAGGGCATTGACCAGGGTGCCCCGGTGGTGACCCGGCGCCGGATGGACGACCATCCCGGCAGGTTTGTCAACAACAAGGAGGAAGGGGTCTTCATAGACGATGGTCAGGGGAATCTCTTCGGGAAGGACTTGGCAGCTTGCCGCTGCCTTCTTGCAGAGATGAACGCAATCACCGTTTCTTAATTTGTAGCCTGCCTTTATTTTTAGACCGTTAACCAGTACCATTCCTTCATCCACAGCCTTCTTGACCTGTGAACGGGATAGAGTCAGGTCCTTTCGGGAGAGAAAGATGTCAAGTCTCAGACCGCTTTCCTGGCATGCCACAATGAATGTATATTTCTCGCTCATGTGGAAACGGCGCGTTTCAATCCATCCCTGATGAAGGTAAATTCCTCTTCCTCGACTGTTCTTAAATCAAAAAGCACCTGTTCTTCGGCGACCCTCGCGATGATAGGGACATCGAGACGCCTGAGGCGTTCCTCCAGAGCGCCGGCCGACATGCATTCTGGTTGAATGGCAAGCAGCGCCGTGGGAATTTCACAGATGGGAAGAGACCCTCCCCCGGCCATGGAGAATCCTTTCTTCAGGGATAAAACCAACCCTTTTAGGCGTGATCTTCTCAGCATGGCCAGAAGCCTCTTTGCCCTCTTTGTAACTTCCGTCAGGGGTTCCGTCAGGGTCTTTAGAACCCGGAGACGGCAGGCCGCTTTCTCCGGACGCAAATACTGGATCATCGTTGCCTCGAGAGCGGCCAGGGTCAATTTGTCAATCCGGACTGCCCGGTTGAGGGGATTCTTCTTGATCCGCTGGAGGAGTTCCCTTTTCCCAAGGATGATGCCCGCCTGGGGACCGCCTAACAGTTTATCGCCGCTGAAAGAGACCACATCCACCCCCGTTTCCATGACATCGGAAACGGTAGGTTCTCTGGGAAGACTATAATGGTCCAACTCAAGAAAACAACCGCTTCCCAGGTCTTCCATCACCGGCACGCCATGTCTTTTACCGAGCGCCGCCAGCGACGCGAGCCCCGTATCCTCGGTAAAGCCCATAATCTTGAAATTACTGGTATGGACCTTCAGGATAAGGCCGGTATTTTCCCCGATGGCGTTTTCATAATCGTTGATACGGGTCCGATTAGTTGTTCCCACTTCCTTAAGGTGCGCCCCACTCTTGGCCATCACCTCCGGTATACGAAACTCACCGCCGATTTCAATAAGTTCTCCCCGCGAGACGATGACCTCCTTCCCCTCGGCAAGGGCGTTGAGAATCAGCAGGACGGCAGCGGCATTATTATTGACGACCAGGGCATCTTCCGCCCCTGACAGTACACATAGGATATCCCGTATATGATCATACCGGAGTCCCCTCTGTCCCCTGGCCAGGTCAAACTCGAGGTTTGAGTATCCTCCGCCGACCTCCTGTATCCTTTCGAGGGCTTCCCTGCAAAGGGGGGCCCTGCCCAGGTTGGTATGCAGGATAGTCCCCGTTGCATTCACAACCCTGCGGAGACGGTATCTGTGAAGACCGGCGATGATCTCTGTGATCTGATCTGCAACCTGCTCCGCCACAGGCAGGCGCATACTCGTTTTACCACTCCCCGTTCCCCTGATGGCATCTCTCAGTTCTCCTACCACCTGCCGGCAGGTGGCTCTCACGATCTCTCGCGGCGCCTTTTCATATATCCCCCTTTTCTCTAAGAGCGCCATCAGTTCGTCAATCTTGGGAAGGCCGCTCAACAATGCTTTTCTCCGCTCATCCATAATATTTTTTCCTATCCTTTCCCTTCTGATGTCTATTCTGATTGTGGGGAAAAAGGAAAGTAAAGATGATGGTGAATATATGAGAAATTATCTTGCGGGTCAAGAAAATACCATATTTATCCGATCATGACCTGAACCACCTCGAACAGTGAAGTTAACCTGGTACTACCTGCAGTCGTTCCCGTAAGCTAAAAAAGCAAGGCGACGTAACTCTCAGGAGCAGTTGCCATTTTTCTAAATTTTTACGGGGAGATCATCTTTAATGGGACTGACCCCGTCCCAGCACTTCAGGCAGAGGTTTTTTCTGGGGATGCCGAGGGCGGCAATGAAGGCGTCAATATTGTTGTATTTACCCGAAATCGCAGGGATACATCAAGGGTGGACAGGCAATACGAACGTGCACCTCTTTTGCGCCGGCCTTTTTTAAATCCCTGACCTTATGGTGAATCTGCGTACCTCTGATAATGGAGTCGTCGCAAAGAACTACGCTCTTGTTTTCCACGGCATAACGGAGGACGGAGAGCTTGCGTTTAGCCATCTGCTCGCGGGCATGCTGGGTGGATTGGGTATAGCTCCGGTCGGCGTAGCGGTTGTAAAGAAACACCTCCTGGTACTTCATCCCCGATTGCTGATGGTATCCGAGGGCATGGCCAATGCCGGACATGAGCACCGGCGCGACGATATCGGCCGCGATATCCGCCTCGTCCATGTCCCGTTGGGCAAGGCTCTGGCCCATATTGTTGCGGGCTTCCTGGACATACAGGCCGTCAATGATTGAATCAATGCTGGCGGTGTATGCCCATTCAAAGGAACAGTGCGCTTTCCGGGGTGAGTCAAGCTGTTTCACAGTGTGAAAGCCCCGGCCATTGATTAGGACGATTTCTCCCGGTTTAATATCATGTTAGGGCTTA
>MNZP01000043.1 GCA_001873675.1 Syntrophaceae bacterium CG2_30_49_12
ATTGTCATTCCAATTCAAATTTTAGTAATACCAATTCTAAATCAAAGATGATATCGAGGCGGCAAGGAGGAGGCGACGAGACGTATTATACATACGTTGAGGAAGCCGACGACGCTGCTAACAAAGATAGCGCTTTGATTTAGAATTGGTATAAGGGGAGATCATAGCCTCATCCATAGGGCAAGATGATAGGCAACAATCCCTCCCAGGAAAGAGAGGGCGAGCATCAGCCCAAAAGCGGCAGTCAACCATTTCCAGTTTCCCATCTCCTGCCTCATGACGGTCATAGTTGCTGCGCAGGGGATAATGAGCATCAGCACAACCAGGAAGGAAAGCGCCGAGGCGGGACTCATCACTCCGGGCAGGACGTGGATCAATCCCTCTTCGCCCACACCATAGAGAACACCAAGGGTGGCAATGGCGTTTTCTTTTGCCACCGTGCTTGTAAGTAAAGCGGTTATCATCTTCCAATCAAGCCCCAGCGGTTTACCGACAGGCTCCAGAAAGCGTCCCATCCATGAAAGTACGCTGTTTTCTACATTTCCATACGGCAGCCAGGACAATAACCATATCAAGATGGAAACGGTGAAGATTACAGTTCCTGCCCTTTTTACAAAGGCAATAGTCCTCATCCAGATAACGGTCCCGATCGTCCTTGGATTAGGTTTGTGATAGAGGGGAAGTTCCATGATGAAGGGCATCGGTTCATCCCGCAGGAAGAAAGTATGTGCCAGCATACCTGTCGCGCCCAGGACAAGGATGTTCATAGTCAGCAATGACCAGGAAATAAGGGCTGCACTGTCTGCAAATATCGCTGCGGCAACAAAAGTAAGGACGGCAAGCCGGGCTGTGCAGGGGATGAAAGGAGAGAGGAATATGGTCAGCAATCTGGCTTTTTTTGATTCCACGACCCTCGCCCCGAGGACGGCGGGCACATTGCATCCGAAACCGAGGCACAGGGGGATAAAACTCTTTCCGTGAAGTCCTATGAGGTGCATGAATCTGTCCATTACGAATGCCGCTCTTGCCATATAGCCGACATCCTCCAGAATGGCCATGACGGCAAAAAATATCAGAAGGATGGGGAGAAAAGTCAAAACGGATCCGACGCCACCGATCATACCGTCCGTGATGAGTTTCCTCGTCCAGAGGGGGACCGTGGCAAGGGCCGGTCCCATCCAGCCGGTAAGGGCGCTGAGCAATATTTCGAGAGATTTCTGTAAGGGGGCGCCTATCCTGTAGGTGAGGGAGAAGACGAGGGCAATGACCCCGAGAAGGATCGGGATACCGAAAAGGGGACGGGTAAGGACGTGATCAATACGGTCGGTGATAGTAACCTGTCCTAATTTGAACCTCGAAATGGCAGCCCTGGTAATCTCCTCTATCCAGTCGTATCTCCCACCGACCACGGCATGTAGGGAATCCTCGTGTTTGATGAGAAGCGATTGTATCTCGTTCCAGATAGGGGTTGGTACAAGCCCCTGCATCGTTCCTGAAATTTCAGGGTCTCCTTCCATGAGTTTGGTTGCCACCCATTGAACGGTATAGGGGGGATGGATATATTTTTCTGTCAGTCCCATGAGTTTGAGGAAAACTTCCCGGTGGTCCCTGGCAACTTCGGGAATCCTTGGTTTGTACGGCACTTCTTTGTGGCTGACGGCGATGATCTGAGAGACGACATCCTTTATGCCCCTGTTTTTCGTGGCCACCATGGGGACAACCGGTATCCCTAAAGACTTCTGGATGGCCTTTATATCAATCTGAATTCCCTGGCCTTCCGCCACATCTATCATATTGATGGCAACGATAACGGGAGGGCCTAAAAGCAGCAACTCGGCGAGGAGGTAGAGGCTTCTTTCGAGCGCCGCTGCGTTTACCAGCAGGACAATAACGTCGGGATTGGCACTGATGATGAAATCCCTTGCAACCCTCTCCTCTTCCGAGAAAGCGGTAAGACTGTATGTGCCGGGAAGGTCCACAATCCGCATCTTCACACCCTCGGAAATAAGGGTGCCTTCTTTCTTCTCTACCGTCTTTCCCGGCCAGTTGCCCACATGTTGAGATAATCCGGTGAGAATGTTGAACACTGTTGACTTACCCACATTGGGCTGACCGGCGAGGGCAACGAGGATCCCTCTGTCGTCCCTTGCCTGGCTGATTTCGCTTGGTTGGCTCCTGTACACGAGGATTTTTGCGGCTTCTCCCCTTCCCAAGCCTACCCTTGTATCGGTAACCTGGACAATGACCAGGCCTCCAATGTTCTGGAGAACTTTAATTTTCGTGTTTACCACAATTCCCATGCCGGCCAGCCTCATTGTCAGGGCTTTCCCCGCGGAGATGGCGTGGATAATCCCCTCTTCGCTCCCTTTCATGGATGTAACCGCAACCAATTCACTATCCATTTTTCCGTTTATCTTTCCTTCGTGCATATTATGACTTATGACTTATCATGATTATCCTGTAACGGTTATTGGGAGAAGATTACACAGAAACAAGAGGGCCGTTTACCCGTGATATTTTGATTCAGTTGACCAACTTGGCGGCAATAGCAGCGACATGTCTCCCTTGAAATCGAGCGGCGCCCAGTTCGATTTCGCTGGGTATCCGCGCCCCTGTGCTTCCGGCGATTGTCGAGGCCCCATAGGGTGTCCCTCCGCTGACCTCATCGGTCTGCATCAGACCGGCAAAGGTATAAGGCAGACCCACTACAACCATCCCGTGATGGAGAAGGGAGATGTGAAAACTGAGGATCGTTGATTCCTGTCCGCCATGCTGCGTGCCGGAACTTGTAAAGACGCTTCCCACTTTGCCGACAAGCGCTCCTTTGGTCCAAAGTCCGCCGGTTGCATCGAGAAACTGCCGCATCTGTCCGCACATGTTTCCGAAACGTGTCGGTGTACCAAAGATAATAGCATCTGCTGCAGCCAAATCCTGTACATTGGCTATGGGGACATGGGCAAATATCTTTTGAGTCTCCAGTGCCCCCATTTTCTGGAGAACCTCTTCCGGAAGGGTTTCCGGGACACGACGCAGCAGGGACTCCGCGCCTTTTACATCTTGAACCCCTTCCGCGACTGCCTCAGCCATGCGATGGACATGGCCATACATGGAATAATAAACGATTAAAACCCTCATCTTTTTTCCCTCCTGACATTTCCTGTGAGTTGTTACAAAGTGATCTCCATCCCCGGGTAAGCGGCAAAACATTCTAAAGAAACATTACGTTCCTTGATGATTTTCCGGCAATCTGCGAGAATCTCATCCAGGGATTGATCGGTTCTGTCCTGATCATGATGAAATAAGCCCAGTTTCTTTACCCTGGCATCGAGGGCTAACCGCAAGGCATCTTTATACACAGAGTGTCCCCAAGTTTTCGTTTCCCTGTATTCTTCCTCCCTGTACTCCGCATCGTGTATGAGCAGATCGGCATTGGCAGAAAAGTCAAGATAATCCTGATAATTGAGCCCCCCCGGGTGTTTGAACGTCAATTCATTATCTGTAAGAAAAACAAAAGACTTGCCATCTTCAATAAATTTATATCCCAGACCATGGTCAGGATGACTTAAGGGGATGGGAGTCACCGTTACTGATTTTAAGGAAAACAGATATTCATACGATTCATGATAGATGATCTCGGCTTTTATCTCTTCGAAATTGACAGGGAAATTAGGTGGAGACATAATGCGTGAAATCATATGTTTTATAGATGCCCGTGCAAATGGACAGCCGTACATGGTAATACGTGTTTCCTTTTCATAGATTGGTTTAAAAAATGGAAAACCCATAAGATGATCCCAATGGGCATGGGTAAAGATCATGGTATAATGGCGCCGGCCTTCGGCAAGGAGAGAGTTTCCCAATTTTCTGATACCCGTGCCGGCATCAATGATGATAATTTCGTCATCTTTTGTCCTCACTTCCATGCAAGTGGTATCTCCACCATATTTCAAGTATTCTTTGCCGGAAACAGGGATGGAACCCCTTGCCCCCCAGCAGCGAATGATCATCTTCTGTTCCTCGAATAATTAAAAATATACGCCCTTACCTGTTCCTCGATATTCCTTAGTCGGCAGTCTCTTGTCTGCCGGCGATGTCCCATGTTCACGGGAAGGAAGAATGACGACGGCGGTTGCAAGAATTGTGTCGTCTCCCCTCTGGTTGATACCATGGGCATCAATATCCACACAATACTCTCCATTTTCATCGGCGTATTTTTTGGTAACCTTGCCCCGGAACCATACGGCATCTGAAAGATAAACGAACTGACGGTATTGTGCTCGGCAGGATTTCAGCCAGCCTTCGTCACTCATCCAGTTGGTGATAAGGTTTGTCATCCAGCAGTGCCTTTGTATCCCGGCATCATAGGCATACCTGGCTCCTGCGCCTTTAGCGGCCGAGACTAAGTAGTGCACACCGTACACCGGTTCCCATGATCCCAGCACGGGGTCACGAAATGCCCAGGCCGGGTGTTTCTTATAGTTGCGCAGTTGAAGACCATGCGCTGCCAGTTGTACAGGGGTAGCGCCCACGCAATAGGCGATCATATCGGTTAATCCGAAAATTCCCTTCACCACAGGCTGTAGTTCATCACCCACATTCACGTCCTCCCACCAGCGGGTATTGGCGCCTCTTATCTCTTCCGCCAGACAATCCTCGTCTACCCTGGCCTGTTCGGGAGGAGTCCAGGGATGAGGCACCTGGATGTGATCATACTTTCCCTTTCCGTCAGAGGTCTGCTGTCTTGCCGTGTGCCTCTCGTATCTGACGAGCATATTGTATCCCCGCGATACCAGTTCTCCTCTCTGATTCCAGTACTCAAATCTCTGATATTCGAAGACCGTCTTTCCCGCAAAACGGCTTGTCTTGACATCAAGGCCGACAAATTTGCACTTAGGGGTAATTTTGTCGTTCATATATACAGGCCTCAAGAACTCCCAGTCTGACGCCGAATGATCGGCGTGAATTCCTGGGAGTCCCTGCAATACCCAATGAGGGAAGACACTTGCCACCCAGCCGGGATGCGCTATCAATGCACCGTACCTGGTTTCTTTAGCGTATTCCTCATCCCGGTAGAGAGGATTGGCGTCACCTATTCCATTGACAAAATTTCTCAGGGCCTCGTAGGAGGCATTTTGATTAAAGATATTACTGATACGGAGCTCTAACCCAATCCTTTCCTCCCACTGGGTTATCCATTCATCCGTTAAGGTGCCCTCAGACAGCTGGGCTGCAGTTTCCTCAGATTTTTCCACCATATTTCCTTAATCTCCCTTCAAATACTTAATTCTGAAATGTGCGTATAGAGTTTAAAAAATCTCCTTCTTCCACGAGATAAGCCGCCAGAACCTTACCACAGTTGGTACACCTTCTTTCCCGAACAGCGCCGTTGGGTTTGCTTACAAGGCTCATCTTGGAAATCGTCTCGGTCTTACACCAGGGACATGTTATTTCTTTATCCATTTTTATCTTCCTCTCTTCTTAAAGTGTATAAAAAAGCTCTTTTTTATTATCCAATTCTCTTTTACTGTCAAGAGATTTTGTAAATTTTATTGTTTTTTCA
>MNZP01000112.1 GCA_001873675.1 Syntrophaceae bacterium CG2_30_49_12
TAACTTTAGGCACTTTAAACTTTAGCTCACTTTAGGCACTTAACTTGTTTTTAACTTTCCTTGTACTCTCCGAAGACCTCTCTTAATGCGCCTGAAATCTCTCCCAGGGAGGCATAGGACTTAACCGCCTCTAAGATAGGAGGGAGCATATTTTCCGTTCCCTCGGCTATTTTTTTGAGAACAGCCAGGACATCCTTTACCTTGCCCTGGTCCCTTTCCTTCTTTATCCTTGAAAGCTTTCCCCGTTGGTATTTCTCCACTTCAGGACTGATACGGAGGATATTCTGGAGGGGTTCTTCCTCCACCTGGAATTGGTTGACCCCAACGATAATCCGTTTCTTCGTTTCGATCTCTTTCTGATATTGATAAGCGCTATCTCCAATCTCTTGTTGGATGTAACCTGCCTCGATGGCTTTGATGGCGCCGCCCATGCTGTCTATCTTTTCAATATATTTCATGGCTTTTTCCTCTATTTCATTTGTGAGGACTTCCAGGGCATAAGAACCTCCCAGGAGATCCACCACATCGGCAACACCGCTCTCATAGGCAATGATTTGCTGTGTTCTCAGGGCAATCATCACAGAGTCTTCAGAAGGCAAAGCGAAAGCTTCATCTCTTGAATTGGTGTGAAGCGACTGAGTTCCGCCCAATACGGCAGCCAGGGCCTGAAAGGCAACCCGCACCACGTTGTTATCGGGTTGTTGCGCAGTGAGGGTACAGCCTGCCGTCTGGGTATGAAATCTTAACATACATGATTCATCCCTTTTTGCCTTAAAGCGCTCTTTCATGATTTTTGCCCAAAGTTTTCGGGCTGCCCTGAATTTGGCAATTTCTTCGAGGAAATTGTTATGAGAGTTGAAGAAAAAAGAGAGTCTGGAGGCAAAGGAATCTACATCAAGACCAGCCTGTACGGCCGCCTCTACGTAGGCGATGCCGTCTGCCAGGGTAAAGGCCAGTTCCTGAACCGCGGAGGAACCTGCCTCGCGTATGTGATAACCGCTGATGCTGATGGTATTCCATCGTGGGATGTGGTCTTTACAGTAGGCGAAGATGTCTGTGATAATGCGCATCGAGGGAAAGGGCGGGAAGATATATGTCCCTCTGGCGGCATATTCTTTGAGGATATCGTTCTGGATCGTCCCCTGTAAAACTTCCGCCTTGACACCTTGTTTTTCTGCCACGGCGATATACATCGCAAGGAGGATGACCGCTGTAGAGTTGATCGTCATTGACGTCGAAACCTTGTCCATGGGGATGCCGTCGAAGAGGATCTCCATATCTTTCAAGGTATCAATGGCAACACCGACTTTTCCCACCTCGCCTTCAGCGAGAGGATGATCGGAATCGTATCCGATCTGCGTGGGGAGGTCGAAGGCCACACTTAAGCCTGTCTGTCCATGGTCAAGAAGATACTTGTAACGTTTATTCGTCTCCTCCGCTGTGGCGAACCCCGCATACTGCCGCATCGTCCAGAAGCGCCCCCGGTACATCGTAGGCTGTACCCCTCGGGTGAAGGGGTATTCTCCGGGGAATCCCAGATCACGGCAGTAGTCAATATCATCCGTATTTCGGGACGTATATAATCGCTCCATCTCGATCTGGGAAGTAGTTTTAAAGACAGGCTCTCTTTCCTTTGCCTTTGTAAGGACTTTATTCAGTGTTGTCTTTTCCCAGCGTTCCTGTTCTTCTCGAACGTTATTTCCCATGTTTACCCCCTTTTTTTCAAGTCACTTGTCTTTGAGCCTCTTGATCAATGCGTCGTAAGATGAAGAAGCTATGATCTCACTGAATTGGACTCGGTAATTGTTTACCGCACTTATTCCCTCAATAACCATATCATAGGCGAGCCACTGCTCTCCTTTCTTGAGCATACGGTAGTCCACTGTGGCCTCCGTTCCCTTTTTCTTGTTGACGACCTTCGTCTTGACGACAGCCCGGTTTCCATCGATGGTTTCATTTTCGTAAATAATCTGCTCACCTGAGTAAATATCAAGTTTCTCGCTGTAGGTTCGTTTCAAGAGATCGCGGAATAAATTGGTAAATTCCTCTTTTTCCTGCGGCGTCCGTTTTTTCCAGTGTATTGCCAATGCCCTCCTGCTGACTTCCTGCCAGTTAATCATATCCTCAACAACATCCATTACCAATTCTCTGCGTTTTTCTTTTCTGTTCTGCAAGGCAGGATCATTTAAAATCTTCATGACCAGATCGGATTTTGCCTTTATCTGCTCTGTTGGACCTGCTGCCAGGGAAGAGAACGCCAGCGCCAGAGACATCAAAAGCGTGAGCAGGCCAACAAAAAGATATTTTGTAATTTTCATAATTTTCATTGTTGTTTTTCTCCTTTTTGCCAATCAGTCAAGCAAGGTTACTTCTTTATCTGGTTTCTTCGATATTCGAAATAGGCGCTCCGCATGGAAACATAAGGATCAATGGCAGACTCCTTAAATTCCTCATACATACCGAGTGTTAAAGAAGTTTCATTGACCTTATCTGTCGCGGTCCCGATGGTGGGATAGGTTGTATTTACCTCAACAAATCCCAGATCCGTATGAGGATTTATATAAAACAGGGGATCGGCAAAAAAATCACCCGTCATACCGATCGTATCCCGAAGGTTTGAAGGCCCAAAGAAGGGCCAAACAATATAAAATCCCTCTTTTACGCCGTACTTACCTAAGGTTTGGCCAAAGTCCTCCTGTGCTTTTTCCAGATGGAGAGAGTTTTTGGCCGGATCAAAGAGACCTAATACCCCCCAGGTTGTGTTGACGATAAACCTGGCCAGTTCAGTCCCCGCGCTTTTTAACTTTCCCTGGAGTGTACAATTTATGAAACGCACAGGTGTGGCGATGTTTGAAAGCGCATTCTTTACGGACAATCTTACCTTTTCCGGTAAAACGGCCTTATAACCCCTGGCGACGGGCTTCAATAAATAGAAATATAGCCTGTCATTGAATCGGAACATCAGATGGTTAAATGGTTTGAGAGGATCGGAAATGGTTTCTGTCTCCGCCTCTATCTCTTCCTCTTCCGTCGCCTCCTCCACGCCCCCATCTGCGGCTTCCCCAGACTTTAAAGCTGAAGGAGCTTCCGCTTCTGCATCCGATTTTTTTACCTCTGGCGGTTCAGGGCTTTCAATGGCTTTCTGTTCTCCTGCCGGAATCGGGTCGGCAACAGGCGCCATCCTGCGGATATCTTCACTGTCTCCCCCTGTTGACTCGCCCCGAATATCTTCTCCGGGAGGCGATGATTGTGCATACTGAGGGAAAACGGATGCAAAAACAAGCGCTATTGCTACTAAGGTCAGCAACTTGAGGAAGTACGGTTGTTTCACTGCTTTTATTTTACCTCGTCGGACACCTTTCCGAAAATAAATTTGGATATGGCTTTTTCAAGGTCAAAGGGAGAGAGAGTTTCCTGGATTTTACCTTCAGCGGGGATTATGATATCCGAACCGCCGGGTGTTATCTCTATGTACTTTTCACCGACCAGTCCCTTGGTTTTTATCGCGGCAATGGCGTCGTCTTGTATCTGGACGTTGGACGTGATCTGGAGCTTTACCTTGGCCTGATAATCATCAAGGACAATTCCCTTGACCCTGCCGATATTTACCCCGGCGATCTGAACTTCCGCCCCGTCCTTGAGACCTCCCACATTGGTAAACACTGCGTAGAGAACCGTTCCTTTACCGCCCGTGATATCAAGTTTTCCCAATTTGACAGAGAGATAAGCCAGGCAGGCGATACCTACAAGGAAAAATATCCCCACCTGAAACTCCAGGTTAAATCTTTTCATGATGATCATCTCCTTTAAGAAAAAACTGTTTTACAAAAGGGTCTTCCGATGTTTTAATCTCCGTTGGGGTTCCGATAAGCTCTATCCTTCCTTCATTCAGTACGGCAATTTTCTGGACAATGGAAAATATCTGGTAGATGTCGTGGGTAATGATGATGCCGGTGAATTTCAGCCGCTCATGGGTTTCCCTGATAAGATTATTTATAGATTTGGCCGTTGCGGGATCAAGGCCGGTTGTAGGTTCATCAAAGAGCATAATCTCCGGATCCATGATAAGACAGCGGGCAAGGGCCACCCTCTTTTTCATTCCCCCGCTTAACTCGGCGGGGAATTTGCCCTCCACCTCCGATAAACCGACCTGGGCTAATTCAAAGAGGACCCTTTCTCTTATTTCATCTCTTTTCAGACGGGTTTTTTCCCGCAGGGGAAAGGCTACATTATCAAACACATTGATGGAATCAAAGAGCGCCCCTCCCTGAAAAAGAAAACCGATTTTTTTTCGCAGTTGCTCTCTCGCCGGCCCGCGGCTTTGAGAAATGTCCTCCCCGTTAATAAGAACTTTACCGCGTTCAGCCCTGATGAGACCGACAATATGCTTTAATAGAACAGATTTTCCATGGCCGCTTTTACCGATCAAGGCCAGGATTTCTCCTTTTACCACCTTGAAAGTGATCCCCTTTAACACCTCAGTGCCATTTAGCGACTTATGAAGATCAATTACCTCAATCATTTTAGAATAACACCGATGTCATGAAATAATCCCATACGAGAACCAGTACGGAGGAGGTAACCACCGCGCCGGTAGTGGCTTTGCTGACTCCCTCCGCACCGTAACTTGTCGTAAATCCCTGATAGCAAGATATCCAGGTTACGATTAATCCGAAACTCAACGATTTGTATAGTCCAATGGTGATATCTTTCACGCCGAGGAAATTGACCATTTCTCCGAAATAAGCGCCTTGACTGACACCAAGAAGTTGAACGCCTACCAGATAACCTCCCAGAATTCCCACCACATTGAAGATGGAGGCCAGTAGAGGAAAAGTGATGATCCCGGCCAGGATGTTGGGAACAATGAGGTACCGGTAAGGATTCAGGGCCATGACTTCCAGGGCGTCAATCTGCTCGGTGATTCTCATAATTCCTATTTCTGCTGCTATGGCTGATCCCGCTCTCCCCGTTATCATTAAAGCTGAGAGGACAGGCCCCAGTTCCCTGATAAGCGCAAGAGCGACGGTCGGACCAAGAAGGGCTTCCGCGCCGAATTTCTCCATCCCGTAATACGTTTGCAGTGTCAGAACCATCCCGGTAAAGCTCCCTGTAAGGATCACGATGAAAGAAGACTTCACACCGATAAAGCTGATCTGCTTGATGATTCTTCCAATCTTCAGGGGAGGGATGAAGGTCCAGAAAATAGCTGTCCCCAGAAAAACACCCGTTTTCCCCAGCTTTTCCACATTCGCAATGACGAAATTTCCCAATCTTTGAATTAGATTAACCATAAAAGCCAATTTTGTGGTACCACCGGATAAATATAGAAATAGTCAAGCTTTTTTTCTCAATTACTTGAGGTAATTGCAAAAGTCCCACCATGTCATTCCCGCGACGTTTTTGGGCGGGAATCTATTTGGTAACTGCTTGATATCATAGATGCCCGATAAAAGCATTCGGGCATGACAGAGCGTTTTGCAATTGCCTCACTTATGATGGTTTTTTCCAAGACCGGCAGAAACTTTCTCTTACCAAGGCGAATATACGGGAA
>MNZP01000015.1 GCA_001873675.1 Syntrophaceae bacterium CG2_30_49_12
ATCGTTGACATGACATTAGTGAAGTATTCCGTAACTACTCAGGTATCTTGCCACAAAGGCACCAAGATTATAGGATTAATTCTTTATAATAGCCTTTTTAATGCATGGCACATTGAAATTAATGAGAAAACTCCGTTATTCAATTTATATCCATCTTCTCTTTGGGTCTTTGTGCCTTGGTGGCTGAATAGTTACAGTATTCCTTACTTTATAGCTTTCAGATGACGACGCTTGCGAGGAGGCTAAAAGTCGGACATCATCAGTCTGTATACCTTTTCGGCTGCGTCGTTTGATAGTTTAATGAGGGCATTTCTTCGGCTGTTTTCACTGGTGAGCTGGTCAGTGATCTGATAATCTTCCATTCCTGAAATATCTTTATTGCTCCAGATAATTTTATGGGTGTCCCGTTCTTCAAAGATGATTTCCATGGTCATCGTCACCCGTTCTTCCATGGCGATATTGTTGATGTCGTAAGAGAGATGAGAGATAGTAAGGCTTTTTACGCTCCCCTTTAATACGGCATCTGCCATCTCCGGTTTTCCAACCACCTTGAATCTCCTCCCTTTGATAAATTCATCTATGAAGGCCTGCCGGAGGTAGTTTTCCACATAGGCCTCACTGGTCCGGTTGGAAAATGTGTCAATAAAAACAGTTTTAATACGCGTTGCTATATGCTCGCCGGTCGGTGTGAAGCTGTAGCCACAACCCGTAATCAACAGGATAAGGGCAGTGCTTGCTGTCAGGCCGAGGAAACGATTTATTTTTATACGGATCATTTATTTCCCCTGTTCCTGGATCACGATATTTACCAGCTTTTTCGGGACGTACACTTCCCTTAACACCTTTTTCCCCGCGATGAGCCTGGAGATCTTCTCGTTGGAAACGGCAAGAGACTTGACATTCTCAGCATCCTCATCGGCGGGAACGGTTATCCTGCCCCTCACTTTCCCGTTGACCTGAATAACAATGGTAATTTCCTCTTCCGAGGCCACGGTCGAATCGTAGGTCGGCCAGGGAACATCGGTAAGGCTGGTTTTATAGCCGAGCAACATCCAGAGTTCTTCGGTAATGTGGGGAACGATAGGGGCCAGCAGCATGATAATGGTTTCTATAGTCTCCCTGATGACGGAGAGGGCCTTTAAATCCTCCCTCTCCGGGCGTTCCACCTGGTAGAGGGTGTTCACCAGCTCCATGACGGCGCTTATAGCTGTATTGAAGTGGAATCGTTCTTCGATATCCGCGGCCACCTTTCTGATTGTCTGGTGGGTCTTCCGCCTCAGGTTTTTTAGATTGTCCTCCAGAGCTTCGCCGCCGTTAAAGGGTGCAACACCCCTGATGTCATCGAGATAATCCATGACGATGCGCCAGGTCCTGTTAAGGAAACGGAACGAACCCTCGACCCCCTGGTCACTCCACTCGAGGTCTTTCTCCGGGGGTGCGGCAAAGAGACAGAACATCCTGGTAGTATCGGCGCCATATTCCCCGATCAGATAATCGGGATCAACTACGTTTTTCAGCGACTTGGACATCTTTTCCGTCTTGCCGATCGTAACCTCCCGCTGACAGTGACAGCATTTCCCATCCTTTGCCTCGTCGGGGAAGAGATACCCGTGTTCAGAGCATCTCATCGTTTCCTTACAGACCATCCCCTGGGTCAGGAGGTTGGTAAAAGGTTCGTCAACACTTAAGACACCGAAGTCTCTCAACATCTTGGTATAGAACCTTGCATAGAGGAGGTGAAGGATAGCGTGTTCAATGCCGCCGATGTACTGATCCACAGGCATCCAGTAATCGGTCTTTTTTTTGTCAAGCCCCGGTTCGAAGGCGTGGTGAGGCGAACAGAAACGGTCAAAATACCAGGAAGATTCCACGAAGGTATCCATTGTATCTGTTTCTCTTGCCGCCGGCGCTCCGCAGCAGGGACAGATGACTTCCGCAAATTGCCGATGTCCCGCCAGGGGGGAGCCTCCCTCTCCCGTGAGCGCCACATCGTGTGGCAGAACAACGGGGAGATCGAATTCCGGCACCGGCACCGTGCCGCAAACCTTACAGATGATAATGGGAATCGGCGCCCCCCAGTATCGCTGTCTGGATATACCCCAATCCCTCAAGCGGTACTGGACAGTCTTTTTCCCCAGACCTCTGGATTCCAGATACTCCGCAATTGCTTCGAGGGCCTTCATGTTTTCCATTCCGTCAAACGGTCCCGAATTGATAAGTATCCCTTCATCTACATAAGCATCTGTCATGGTCCCGGTATTTAGAGGTTTATCGAGACGCTGTATTACCACCTTAAGGGGAAGACTGTATTTCCTGGCAAATTCGAAGTCCCGCTGGTCATGGGCAGGAACCGCCATGACGCAACCGGTCCCATAGTCAGCAAGGATAAAGTTCGCCGCATAAATGGGGATCTTCTTGTTGGTTAGGGGATTGAGGCAATAGGTGTCGAGGAAGATGCCTTCCTTTTCGTAATATTCAGATGTCATCAATACCCTGTCCTGTTTTTTTACCTTTTCCACAAATTCCCGCACTTCGTTCTCTCTCGGTTTTCCCTTTACCAGTTTCATGACGAGCGGATGTTCGGCGGCAACCAGCATAAAGGTAGCCCCGTATATTGTATCCTGCCGGGTTGTGAAGACCTTGATCTCACCGGTGGCTCCTGCCAAGGGAAAGGAGATTTCGCAGCCGTAACTCTTGCCGATCCAGTTTCTCTGCATGGTGAGGACTTTTTCCGGCCATCCGGGGAGTCTGTCGCAGTAGTCGAGGAGTTCCTCAATGTATGCAGTAATCCGGAAAAACCACTGGTCGAGATACTGCTCCTCTACCCCTGTGCCGCACCTCCAGCATAGCCCGGCCTCGACCTGCTCGTTGGCGAGGACTGTCCTACAGCGGGGACACCAGTTTACCGTGGAGCTTTTTTTGTAGGCAAGCCCCTTTCCGTACATCCAGAGAAAGAAGAGTTGTTCCCAGCGGTAATACTCCGGTTCACAGGTGGAAATTTCCCGGTCCCAGTCGTAGCTGAATCCCATCCTTTTGAGCTGTTTCCTCATAGAGGCGATATTTTCGTAAGTCCACCTGGCGGGATGGATCCCGTGTTCAATGGCGGCGTTTTCTGCCGGCATGCCAAAGGCATCCCAACCCATGGGGTGCAGGACATTGTATCCTCTCATTCTTTTGTATCTCACCACTACATCGCCGATAGTGTAGTTTCTCACGTGTCCGATATGGATCTTGCCTGAGGGATAGGGAAACATCTCCAGGAGGTAGTACTTCTTTTTGTGAGGATTCTCCGTTACCTTAAATATCTGTTCTTCTTCCCAGCGTTCCTGCCACTTTTCTTCAATCTCCCGGGGGTTGTATTTCATATTCATTTTTCTAAGCTTTCCTGCTACTCGATAACTTTTTTACTTCAATAATTTTCTATAATCCCATGATATTGCCGACAATCACCTTCATGATTTCGGTGGTGCCGGCAGCGATTGTCATATAACGGACATCTCCCGGCGCCCGTGCGACATAATATTCCTTCATACACCCGTACCCACCATGGAGTTGGGTACAGTGGTAGGCAACACGATTGACCATTTCTGAAATCCACCACTTGGCCATTGATACCCTCATGGTAATATCTCTTCCCTCGATGAAATCTTCGATGAGGGAATTCAGGAATGTCCTGCCTATCTCGACATCGGTGGCCATCTCCACGATCTTGAATGTGTTGTGCTGGTGACTGCTGACAGGACGTCCAAAAACGGTGCGTGTTTTACAATAATCAATAGTCTTCTCCATGACGTATTCCGCCGCGACCTGGGCATCAATGGTAAGTATCAGGCGCTCCTGCTGCAGGTTGTACATCAGATAATGGAATCCCCTGCCTTCCTCACCCAACAGGTTCTCTACGGGGACAAGACAATCCTCGAAAACCAATTCTCCCGTATCCATACTGTGCCCCCCCGTCTTATCGAGAAGGCGTCCTTTTGAGAAACCCGGGGTTCCCTCTTCAATGAGCAGTACGCTGATACCTTTATGGGGAGGATCGGCCTTGGGGTCTGTTTTCACCGCCGTTACCGCCAGATTACAGTTTATGCCATTACTGATAAAAGTCTTCTGACCATTCACGACATAATGATCGCCGTCCCTGACGGCCTTGGTTCGGATAGCGGCGAGATCGGACCCGGCTTCCGGTTCTGTCATCGCTACAGCCGTGATAATATCTCCATTGACACAGCCGGGAAGATATTTTTCCTTTTGTTTTTCATTGCCTTGATGATGGATGTAGGGAACGATAATGTCATTATGTATCCCTATTCCACTTACACCGGGGCACTCGGACCTGCCGAGCTCTTCATGGACGATCACCGAGTATTCAAAGCCTCCTCCGGCGCCGCCGTACTTCTCATCTACCCAGGGACAGAGGTATCCCTGGGCGCCGACCTTGTGCCACAGATCTCTGGGGATTCCTCTGTCCTCATCCCACTTCTCTGCATGCGGTTTTATCTCCTTATTGACAAAATCCTTGATGGATTTGCGGAAGATGTTATGCTCCTCTCCGTAAAATTTTGCTTCCATAGTATCCCCTTATATTAGATATTTAGCTCCTTACTTAGAAGCCTAAATCCTCACCCACGATCAAGACATGGATATCGGAAAGAAAAGGTTTTCTCTCTAAAATAACTGTTACCCGGCATGCCCGCATGGGGGCATTGCAATCCACACAGAAACCTGTGACCGCACAGGGAACTTCTAAGCCCATATCCCTTACTACCTGGGGGGTAGCAACCTCTTTGATTCGCCGGAAGGCGCTCTCCCGATCATTTACGACCTTATTGACCCCTGCTACTACTATTACCATGTTAGGGCCGAAGGTCATGGCCCCCACCCGGTTTCCTATCCCGTCCGTGCTGACCAGCGCACCCTCCAGGGTAACCGCATTGGCGCTGGTGAGAAAGACATCACAGGTCAAATGAGCTTTTCTTATCTTGAGGACGTCTTCGTCGGATAATCCCGGCTTCCAATGATCATAGATCACATTGCCCTGTTTCTCCAGGGTATCCAGGACTCCGGTCTGTCGGATGGTCATCGAACCCCCGACGCCAATCTTTGCCCCTTTGGGAATACGGTTGAGAATCTCTGTACGGGCAGCCTCCAGGCTGTCCACATATAGAGCATCAAAGGCATTCTTTTTCAGCGCCTCCGCAGCCTTCTGGCCCCTCTGTTCCAGTAACCATTTTCGGGTTTTTTTCGCGTTCTGCAAACGTGCGAAATAAGGATTTTCATTGTCAGAGTTTCCCATGATTATTCATACCTCCTTCTTTCTTTCATAGCACTATTTTCAAGCTAATTTACAGTATAGGAATTTCCATTTTAAATAACTTTAGGCACTTTAAACTTTAGGTAACGTTCAAAAGTTGTGGCTTATTTAAAAATTGATTAAATCACGATCTCTTTCTAAGGTTATGTTTGGAAACAAAAACCAAAAAGAAAGAGACCGTGATGAAACGAAAAATTACTATAACACTTCAGTATGATCTGGCAATAGGAAAAGTTAATTTAAATGAAATAGTATATAGATTAAAAGAGCTTAGAGATCATTTAATGCTTCGGATATTGGAAGAAATTCTCAAGAGCTATGATG
>MNZP01000072.1 GCA_001873675.1 Syntrophaceae bacterium CG2_30_49_12
CTTCCTTTTCAGACAAAGTGGAAAAACTCATATCTATCCTTCGTGTCTTAGTGCCTTGGTGGCTACCTGAACAGTTACGTCAAATCAAAAAGGTTTCTCTTGCGATGACAATCCGTTGAACTTCGCTGGTTCCTTCATAAATAGTGGTGACTCGGGCATCCCGATAGAGTTTTTCAATTTTACTGTCTTTGATGTATCCATATCCTCCAAATATCTGCAAGGCTTTGTAAGCAATCTGGTTTAACGATTCAGAGGCAAACAACTTGGCCATGGAAGCTTCTTTTGTGAACGGTTCTTTTAAATCTTTTAAAAATGCAGCGTGAAGCGTTAGATGATAAGCCGCATTGATATGCGTGGCTATATCTGCGATCATCCATTGAATGGCCTGGAAATTGGAGAGTGTTTTTCCAAATTGTTTTCTTTGGAGGGCGTAATTTTTAGCTTCATCCAGACACGCCCTGGCCATGCCTAATGACTGAGAGGCAATGCCGATACGCCCAGAATCCAAAGCAGTCATGGCGATTTTAAATCCATCGCCTTCCTTTCCTAAAAGATTTTCTTGAGGAACGATGCAATCATCTAATATGACCTCTGTAGTGCTGGAGGATCGTAATCCCATTTTATCTTCCACCGTGCCGATGGAAAAACCCGGCTGATCCTTCTCTACAATAAAAGCGGATAAACCCCTGTTGCCGCCTCCCTCCATGGTGCGAGCTATCACTATGAATATAGGGGCGTATTCCCCGTTTGTGATAAAGATTTTAGTTCCATTTAAAATATAACGATCATCTTTCAAAACAGCTTTGGTGCGCATGCTGGAGGGATCACTGCCGGCCCCCGGTTCTGTGAGGCAAAATGCGCCCAGTTTTTCTCCACTGGCGAGTGGGATTAAATATTTTATCCTTTGGGCCTCAGTTCCAAATTTATAGATGGGTTCACAAGCTAAATTTGCCACAGACATGGTGACGCCAATCCCGGCATCTGCATAAGCAATTTCCTGTAATGCTAAAGAATAGGTAATAGCCCCTGTGTTGCTGCCGCCATAACTTTCAGGAATCATCATTCCCATAAAACCTAAACTTGCCATTTCCTTAAGCACATGAGCAGGAAATATCTTTTTTTTATCCCAATCGAGAGCAAAAGGCTCAATGGACTTTTTTGCAAAATCCCTGGCCATCAGTTGCACAAGATGTTGTTCCTCCGATAATGAATAATCCATAACCACCCCTTTTCACAAAATCCTTGCCTATGGCGTGTAAATCGTTACCAAAATGACCGTAGGGACATCCGATGAACTTTTCAATTTATGAGCTTTAGAAGAATCAAAATGCTGATACTCCCCTGGATGCAAATGATACCCATTACGACCTACCTTTAGCTCAAGCGATCCTGAGAGCACATACACAAATTCCTCGCCAGGATGATGATAGGCCACCATTTTGTGATCCTGTTGCGGTTCAATAGTAACCAGAAACGCATTTAAGTGCTTATTTTTACCTTCAGTAGTCAACACCTCATACGAATAGTTTTCTGATCGCTTTTGAAGCGTATCTTTTCTTTGTTTTGATCTGGACTTAGGGGAGGCTTGCTCCTTTTCTGACAAAAGAACCTCTTCAGTAGCTACAGATAACGCTTGTGAAATAGAAAGAATCACAGAAACAGGGGCCAGGATTTCGTTATTTTCAATCTGAGTGAGAAGTTTTTTGGAATACCCTGCCTTATTTGCCAGATCTTCTATACTTATCCTTTTTTTAGCTCGTAGTTTTTTCATTTTTTCAGCAAAATTTTCATTTTCTCCCATTTTGATTCTCCTTTATATTCCCTTTCCCCAGGTTAAAGAGGACCCTTGCGTTTTGGGATGTTGCCATTTCCACCTCTTCGAGAGACAGCCCCTTTATCTGTGCGATCTTCTGCGCTGTATGAACGATGTAGGCCGACTCATTCCTCTTGCCCCGGTGGGGATGGGGCGAGAGATAGGGCGCATCCGTCTCTATGAGGATACCGGTCAGGGGAATAAGTTTTGTCACCTCCTGAAGCCTACCCGCATTCTCAAAAGTGACCGTTCCCGGTATGGAGATATAGAAGCCCATATCGAGGCACTTTTTAGCCATGTCGTAGTCCCCCGAAAAACAGTGGAAGACACCTCCTCTTCCCCTCCAGCCCTTGAGCATCTCAAGTATCTCTCTATGGGCATTGCGATCATGAACGATAATGGGCAGGTGAAGTTCGCGGGCCAGTTCGAGCTGCTCCCCAAACCTCCTGATCTGTACCTCCTTCGGGGACAGATTACGGAAAAAATCGAGGCCGATCTCCCCGTAGGCCACGACTTTATCGCTCTTTTTTAGTTCCTTGAGACAGTCATAAGTCAGATTGACGATTTCCTTTACGTCGTGGGGATGGACACCTATGGTAGCATAAACGCTCTCGTACCGGCCGGCAAGGGAAATAGCTTCTCTGGAGTCATCAAGGTTCGTGCCGACGGTTACCATCAAACCAACGCCTGCCCGGCTCGCTCTCCCGATAACCTCATCTCTGTCCTGTTCGAAATCCCCCATCGTGAGGTGTGTATGAGAATCTATAAACATAATAACTTTCTTTCCTCTGGGAGTCCTTGTGCCTGCACACTAATCAAATTATCCAACGTTCCATATCCTCTCTATGAAAAGCCTTCGTTGTTATCAAGGTGACGTTTTTCCCGATCGTACATGTGGCAATATTTTCAACATCTTTCGGAGCATCGCTGTAATACGCACAAATGGCGGCTGCCTTGTAACATGTTTCTTCGTCGCCTCCATAAGGGACAATAACGGTAGGTCCCGGAAAGTGTGTCATATAGATCAGGATATCCCCCTCTTCGTACAAACGCTGGATAGCCTTATTATCAGAGCTGTTCCTTCCGACTATGACCGTGGTTGTATTGTTGATCCTAAAATGCCGGCCAAACTTAAGGAGTTCTATATCCCTGACACGAAAATCCCTGTGGTGTGCAAAAAGGTCTTTTAGTCTTTTTGAAAACATGGGATCGGTAAGCAGGCATCCTCCAGCAGGCGTGGAATAGTTGGTTATACCGTATTGCCTTGCCATTTCCAACTGTCGTTTTCTGCTTCTTCCCTGAAGATCAAGGAGTTTTTGCTGCGCAACCTTACCCTCCCTTTCCGGTTTCGTTTCCGCCAGTAGCTTTGCGCTTAACGGTCGGAGGATGTACTCCTGATAGCCTGACTTTTTTGCCACCACACCAAGGGATTGTCTGCCCTGGGACATTGGCCGCTGACCCAGGACTTCTCCAGTGACAATAAAATCGGCGCCGATGGCTTCCATTCTCTTCCCCGCGATCTTCAACATTAAAATATGACAATCAATACAGGGATTCATATTTTTCCCGTACCCGTACCTCGGCGCCTTGAGCATCTCAAGGTGTTCTTCCGTAATATCTATGATGAATAAAGGGAGACCGATATTTTGAGCTGCTGTCCGGGCCTTCCGGGCGCCAAAAAAGGGGGTTTTAAAGGCAACCCCCTCTACTTCAATACCCTGTTCAAGGATGAGTTTCGCGGCCAGTATGCTGTCCAGTCCCCCTGAGATTAGTGCAATTGCCTTTATCTTCAATATCTTACAATATTTACCCCCCATTTGTCATGAAGTAAACCATAGATTTCCCGATCCATGTCGAGGTCAAGCAGGTACAGATCGCCCTTATCTTCTGTTGTTATTTTAATGGCGGGAAAAGTGATAGTAACTCTTGGCTTACTATGGAGGGCCTTCTCAGGGATTGAAAAGGAGAAGCCTTGATAAGAAAAGGGGATATTCATGGCATGGAGGGTCTTCTCGACAGCCGACCTTTTCGAGTCTCCTTCTTCGATAGAATGGACCTCCGTCCCCTTGCTTTTTAAAATGTTGATGAATTGCTGAGGTAGTCTCTTCGCTTGGATCATGATCTGTTTATCCCCATTTTTTACAATCAGGTCGGCTTTAAGGGAAAGATCAAAACCGTCATTTACCATGTCAAATATCTTTACGTCAACGTCTCTAACCGGCAGGTAACCGAGAGTCGTCAGGAGATTACAGACCAGGTCCGGATGGGCGGTCTTGCTTATGATGGGTATCTCTGGGGGTGTGTACATTACACCAGACGTGTTTATCACGGGGTTTCCATCCAAGATTTCAGTGATAATCAGGCCTTTTCTTTGGGCATATGTCATCAACGATTCAGGCAATAGAAGAGAGTTTTCTGTAAGGAGGGAAAGCCCTTGTAGATAGGGTTTAGCCCCCTCCCCCTGTGGTGTACTCTTTGTGATCATCCAGTCAAATAATAAATGGATCCGGAGGTTCTCCCCCATAATAATAAAGGGTTGTAACCTTTTATTCATGGTGTATAAACGGGAGGTGTTGATGATTTTCCGAAGAAGAGGGGCTATATCATCACCGCTTGTAGCTTTGACCAGATGATAGTTTTTCCAGTTTGCCCGGATCATTTTACTGAGGTCCTCTGGTATTCGATTGCCAAAATCCAGGAGAATCACGCTCCCATCGTCAAGTTCGACCAGTGGTATTTTAGAACAGGCGATGGTTGTCTGCCCCCTTTGGGGAAGCGGAATGCAATGATTTCCCGTCGTTATAATGGATCCATTCATCCGATTGATCACATGCCTGATGACGGCAAGATGGTTTTCCGGAGACACGGCAGGTTGTTCTCTGGTTTGGGTTTCTTTTCCAGCAGAGATTTTGACCTCCGAAAATTCTACCTCTTGACTGGTAGCAGGCGTGACACTCACAGGAAGTTTCAGTACCTGTCCGGGACGTATCCTGTTCAAGTTACGGGTGTGAGGGTTGAGTTGCTTCACAAGCTTCACTGCTTCGAAAACACCTCTTCCCTTCACACCTAATTGCCTGCGGATAATATTTGCTACCCAGTCCCCTTTTTTAACCACATAGTCCTGTGTCTTCCGTTTGGAAACGGCAATCTTCTGGAATGTAAGCAATGCCGTATCCCCATCCCCCTTTGCAAAAAGCAACTGTGACGGGGCAAAAAACATCACAAGACAAAGGATCACCAGACGACAAACCGCTATTTGCCGATTAATCATAGAAATCCTCCAGACAAATGAAAACTTCGCCATGTGGAAAATTCAAAATGCCTGTGTTTCCAAAATGTTTTGCCCATGCAGCTTATACTAATTTTAGAATAATACTTAACTTACGGAGAAAATGTCAAATTAAAAAATAATATCAGGAATTTCCGGGGCCATGTGTAAGGGGGCAGGGACTATCTTATACCATTTCGCTTTCTTTGGCTAACTTTGTTGGCTTCGTCGTCGGCGTCCTCGACGTATTAGTAATACGCCTGCGGCGACTCCTCCTTGCCGCCGCGTTATCCTTTGAAAGCGAAATGGTATCAGTTACCAGTTGCTTATTGGCGCGCTCCGGAAAATGATGCTCCTTGCCGAAACTGAACATCTCCTAAATCGCCTTCTCAT
>MNZP01000143.1 GCA_001873675.1 Syntrophaceae bacterium CG2_30_49_12
TAATAAAATCAGATAGTAATGAAAATTATGCATACCATTTGGAGCCATTTATGCCTGTTAATTTACAGCCCATAATGGGCCTACAATAACTGATAGCTCCATAATTACAGGATGTTATATCAAATTACGCACAAAAAATTAACCTACTGTTTTTGGCTCTAAAATTGACGTGTAACTATATAACTTATCGATATTAGAAACAAATATTACCCACACAAAATAGCGAAGAGCCACATTTTGTAACTAAAAAGAGAAGATTAACTTTAATTTATGAAAGGAGTCTATTGTATGAGTTATAAATTTGTTACCTATGAGACAGAAAAGGAAATAGCTAAAATAACCCTGAATAAGCCGGACAAGTTAAACGTTATGGATTTCCCGGGGGATGGGGGCATCTATGACAATTTTATGTCGGCTTTAGATCAGGCAAACGATGATGATAACATTAAAGTTGTTATTATCAAGGGAGCGGGACGCGCATTTTGTGCGGGTCATGATTTGTCACGCATCTACAAGGTATATGAAGAGCAGGACAAGGATCCTGGGAAACGCCGTCCCAGCCAGAGGGCCAGGTTAAAAATTGACAGGAAGTGGCTCGAAGGACACCAGAAACTTCTGCTTTTGCCGAAGATCACCATTGCCCAGGTCCATGGGAATTGTATCGGAGAGGGTTCTGTAATTTCAGAAATGTGTGATATTACCATCGTTGCCGATGACGCCAAGATCAGTCATGCAGAGCAGAGACTTGGTTTTGCAGGCAGCGGCATGAATCTGATACCGCTATATCAGACGGTTGGGTATAAGAAAGCCCGCTGGATGCTTCTTACCGGCGATTCCATCAACGGCATTGAAGCGGAGAGGATTGGCTGGGCGACGAAGTCCGTCCCGCATGAAAAGTTGGAGGAAGAGGTTAATGCCATGGCCGCGCGGCTGGCGTTGCTGCCCATTGACGGAATCGCCATCGGCAAGGTGACTAATCACCATATTTGTGACATCTTAGGATTTAATGAGGGGCTTGTTCAGGGCTATTTATCCCATACTTTTTTCACCAATCTGAGATGGGAAGAGGGTGAGTATAATTTTGTCAAAAAGAGAAAGGAAGAAGGAGTAAGAGAAGGTATCCATAAGCGTGACGAGCGTTATCTGTGAGAAAGTGATGAGAGTCGGAAAGAGAGAAATCAGGAGAGAAAATGACCTTTACGGCAGGTGTTGACGTCGGGTCCCTTTGTACAAAGGTGGTTATCTTAAACAGCGAAAAAGAAATAAAGTCTTATGCCATTTTGCGAAGCGGCGCTGTATATAGAGGAGCGGCTGAAGCGGCCCTGGATGAGGCTTTAAAGAAGGCCGGTTTAGATGCTAAGGAACTCAGTTACATTGTTTCCACCGGTTATGGGCGGTCAAGGGTAGCTTATGCCAATAACGAAATCACAGAGATCAGCTGCCACGCCCGGGGAGCTAATTTCATCTCTGCCGAGATAAGGACAGTTATAGACATAGGAGGCCAGGACAGCAAGGTCATTCAGTTAAACGAAAAAGGACAGGCCGTAAGGTTTGTCATGAACGATAAATGTGCTGCGGGAACAGGTCGTTTCCTCGAAGTAATGGCGGGGGCATTGGAAGTTGATCTTGATGAAATGAGCGAGATATCGTTTCAGGCCAGAGAAGATATTGAAGTTAGCAGTATGTGCACTGTATTTGCGGAGTCGGAAGTCATTTCTCTATTCGCCAGCGGTTATACTAAACCGGAAATAGCCGGGGCCATATATCGGTCTATTGCCCGCAGGGTTACGGGATTGGTGGGACAGTTGGGTTTAAAGGAAAGGGTAGCCATGACGGGAGGAGTGGCAAAGAGTAAGGGTATGGTGCGTGCCCTGGAAGCAAAATTGGGATTAACCTTGATCATTCCCCCCGAACCGCAGATTATCGGCGCCCTGGGGGCAGCCCTTTTTGCCTACGACAAAGCGCCCTCATGTAAAAACGGAAATTCTTCATAGGAGGAGAGAAATGGGCCAAGAGAGTATTCTATTAAGAAAAGAAGGGAATATCGCCACGATAACCCTCAATCGTCCGGAGAGACTCAACGCATTGGATTGGCCCGCCCAGGGCTTGTTCGGGCAAAAACTCGACGAGGTGGCGGACGATGACGAGGTAAGGGTGCTGATCATTACCGGTGAGGGAAAGGCCTTTTGTGCCGGCGGCGATGTGAGCGCTCAAAGGGACAGAATAGGGATGAAGCCCGCGGAGAGAAGGGCGGGTATGAAGAGACTTCTGAAGAATCCCCTTAAGATCAGGAAAATGTCAATACCGGTTATTGCCATGGTAAACGGTGTTGCCGTGGGAGCGGGGTGTAATATGGCTTTGGCCTGCGATATTATCATCGCTTCGGAAAAGGCAAGGTTCAGTCAGGCCTTCGTCAAGGTGGGCCTCGTGCAGGACTATGGCGGAAGTTACCTCCTCTCCCGGCAGGTGGGAACCAAAAAGGCGTGTGAACTCGTCTTTACCGGCGATCTCATAGATGCGCAGGAGGCATTGCGCATTGGGATGGTAAATAAGGTGGTCCCGGAAGGAGAATTGGCAAGCGCCACCATGGAGATGGCAAGGAAGATAGCAAGCAGAGCCCCTCTTGCCGTAAGTATTGCGAAACGTTGCATTTATGACGGCTTTGATAATTTTGATCTGGAGACTGCCCTGGAGTACGAGATCTACACCCAGGGATTTTGCTCTGATACTGATGACCATAAAGAAGGAACCACCGCTTTTCTCGAAAAGAGGGAACCGGAATTCAAGGGAATTTAGGGTCTTGGAGGGACATAATGGATTTTGAGTTGAGTGAAGAACATAAGATATTTCAGAGGACAGCCGCACAGTTTGCCCAGAAGGAGATTGCCCCTCTGGGAGAAGAATATGATGAGAAAGAGGAATATCCGAGGTGGATCTTCCCGAGGTCAGGTGAGTTAGGTTTTCTGGGCATACCATACCCGGAACAGTATGGAGGTACAGGCCCCGATACCATTGCCCTATCGCTATTTGCCGAGGAGACAACGAAGGCAGATGCGGGAATTGCAATGGGTCTGGTTGTCCAGAACACGGTGGGCACCTCTCCGATATATAATTTTGGTTCCGAGGAGCTCAAACAGAGGTATCTGGTACCGGCGATCCGAGGTGAGGCGATCGGTGCCTTTGCCCTGACGGAACCCAACGTTGGTTCTGACGTCTCTGCTGTGGAGATGAGCGCCAGGGAGGAAGGGGAAAGTTACATCCTCAATGGAGCGAAAACCTTTGTTTCCAGTGGTATGATGGCCGATTACGCGATTGTCGCGGCAAGGACAGAGAAAGGTAAGGGGCATGAGGGGATAACTATCTTTTTGGTTGAACCCCAATCCTCCGGCTTTACCCGGAAGGGGCTGAAAAAGTTAGGGATTCGTGCCCAGGATATCGCGGAGTTTACCTTTGAGGACTGCCATGTTCCGAAGGAGAATGTCCTCGGTGAGGTGGGAAAGGGATTTTATCATCTCATGTCCACTGTTCAGAAGACCAGGATCGTGGTGGGGGCCTCAAGTGTCGGTCTGGCAAGGGCCGCCTTTGAAACTGCTTTAAGGTATGCAAAGGAAAGACGTCAATTCGGTCAGCCGATAGGTAAATTTCAAGGTATTCAGTTTAAGCTGGCCGACATGGCCACAGAGATTGAACTGGCATCCCTTGCCGTCTATAAGGCGGCGTGGCGAAACGATAAGGGCGAGCAGTGTATTAAAGAGGCCTCGATGGCCAAACTTTATGCCTCGGAAATGGTAAACAGGGTTGCCTATCAGGCCCTTCAGATACACGGAGGATATGGTTACATGAGAGAATACCCTCTAGAGCGCTACTACAGGGATGCGAGAATAATGGAGATATTTGAAGGCACATCTGAGATACAGCGACTCATCATATCCCGACAGTTGGGTTTGTAGGTAGGAAAAGAAGGTTCAAGGTTCAGGGTTCAAGGTTAGACTGATGAAACATGAAGAGCGCAAGCCAACTGTGAACTGTGAACCGTGAACTGTGAACTGTGAACTTGAGTAATTACACTTTTACTCGTGGAAAGGAGACAGAGAGATGAATTTCGGATTTACGGAAGAACAGAATATTTTGCGGAAGAGTGTAAAGGATTTTATGGAAAAGGAGTGTCCTCCTGAGTATGTAAGGGAACTTGAGGAAAAAGAAGAATACCCCTATGAGCTTTACGGAAAGATGGCAAAATTAGGCTGGCTTGGTTTGCCTATTCCTGAAGAATACGGGGGAAGTGGGTTGGGGCCTGTGGATCTTGTGATTATGGGAGAAGAGATGTCCCGGTTTTCCTTTGAAATCGCTGCGGGGTTTGGTGTCAGCATCTTCTGCGGATTGAACATCATCGAACACGGAAGTGAGGAACAGAAAAAGTTTTATATACCCAAAATGATAAAAAACGAGATTAGATTATCCATCGGTATCACGGAACCGAATGCAGGCTCAGACGCCGCCGCCCTTACTACCTCGGCAGTCCTGGACGGTGATAGCTGGGTGATAAATGGGCAGAAAACCTTCCAGACGGCAGCCGATGCCAAAAACAACATCATCTGCCTCTATGTGAGAACGGACAAAAATGTCCCCAAACATAAAGGGATAAGTCAGATCCTCGTTCCTAACGATACGCCGGGGGTTGAGATAAGGAGGATAAAGACCCTGGGAAGGAAGATGCTTCATACCAGCGAGATCTTCTTCGAAGATGTCCGGGTTCCCAGAGAAAACCTGGTGGGTGAGTTAAACGGCGGTTGGAAGATGCTTCTTTCAGGTCTAGAGCTGGAAAGACTATACGTATGCTCAACGTATATAGGAAGTTCGCAGACCCTTGTCAATCTGGCATTGGAACATGCGAAGCAGAGGGTGCAGTTCGGCAGGCCTATCGGCACCTTTCAGGCAATCGGTCACATGCTGGCTGATATGCAGACTGAAGTTGATGCCGCTCGCCTGCTGGTGTACAGGGCCGCCTGGATGCATGACCAGGGTATGCCCTGCATGAAAGAGGTGAGTATGGCCAAGCTTTACGGATCTGAAGCGTACGCCAGGCTTTCCAATCAGGGGATGCAGATCATGGGCGGATACGGATATTCCATGGAGTATGATATGCAGCGTCACTTCAGAGATTCGAGGATCCTCACGGTGAGCGCCGGTTCTTCCCAAATGCAGAGGACGGTTATTGCCCGACAGATGGGCTTAAGAGTGGAATAAATAAGTTAAGTGCCTAAAGTGAGCTAAAGTTTAAAGTGCCTAAAGTTATTATACTATATACAAATTGAGGAGGTTAAAAGTGTGATTTGTCTTACGGAAGAGCAGAAGATGATACAGGAGATGGTAAGAAGATTGGCGAAAGAAAAGGTTGCCCCGAGGGCCGCCGAGATAGACGAAAAAGACGAGTTTCCCTGGGATATTGCCAGGATATTCGGCGAAAACGGGCTTCTTAATTTGGTGCTTCCTGAGGAATACGGCGGGGTTAATGCAAATGCTACCACCCTCTGCATGGTTATCGAGGAGATATCAAAGGTATCACCGGCATGCGCAATAATGGTATTTACCACTCAGTCACTCATCAATGTCCTTAGGAGAGGTGGAACCGAGGAACAGAAGAAGAGATTCTATCCCCGGTTTTCCTCTGCCGATAAACTTTGTGCCTTTGTGCTTACTGAGCCCAATGCCGGCTCAGATGCGGCCTCAATCCAGACAAAGGCCGTTTTGGATGGCGACAGCTACGTATTTAATGGGACCAAGACATTTATCACCACGGGAGAGGTATCTGATTTTTATTTAATCTTTGTCAGGACCGGACCGGGGGAGAGGGCCAAGGGAATAAGCGCATTTATCGTAGAGAAAGGTACCCCGGGGTTCAGCTTTGGGAAGAAGGAAAAGAAGATGGGTTTGCGGGGAAGCCCTACGGCGGAACTCATCTTCGAGAACGCAAGGGTGCCGAAAGAAAATCTCGTCGGAAAAGCAGGAGAAGGCTGGAAGGTACTGACAAATTATGGCAACCTGATGCGTATCTGGGGCGCCGCTTCTCTGTCTCTCGGGATTGCTGAAGGAGCCCTGGAGTATGCACTTGGATATGCCAGGGAAAGGGTGCAATTTGGAAAGCCCATTGCCAGTTTTCAGGCTATTCAGTTCATGTTTGCCGATATGGCAATGCTCACGGAGTCAGCCAAATCATTGATTTACAGAACCTCCGCCATGATAGATAGAGGGGAACCTTTCTCTACGGTGGAACCTATGGTCTCCATGGCGAAATGTTTTACCACCGATGCGGCGATGAAGGTTACCACCGATGCCGTCCAGATATTGGGGGGGTATGGATACACGAAAGACTACCCCGTGGAACGCATGATGAGAGACGCGAAGGGGGTGCAGATATTCGACGGCACCAATCAGATTCAAAGGGTAATTATCTCCAGGGCACTTCTGGGAAAGCTTTAAGGTAATAGGGAACAGAAAATGATACAACTCACAGAAGAACAGAGAATGATACATGCTACGGTAAGAAAAATCGCCGTCGAAAAGATTGCCCCCAGGGCGGCCAGTATAGACGAAAGCGATGAATTTCCCATGGATTATGTGGATGTTTTTAAGGAGAACAGGTTATTTAAAATGGTCCTTCCCGAGGAATACGGGGGTATTGACGCCGACACGACAACCCTGTGTCTTATAGTGGAGGAGCTTGCCAGGGCGTATGCCTCCGCGCCCCAGATGCTGATCACCACCGGCGCGGTATTGCAGATGCTGTTAAAAGCGGCTACGGAAGCACAGAAGGAGAAGTTTTTCAAGCGGCTCGAAAAGGGGACGCAGGCCTGTTCCTTTGCGCTGACAGAGCCTGGTCACGGCTCCGATGCCGGTTCGCTCCAGACAAAGGCCGTCCTGGACGGGGATCACTATATGATAAACGGCGCCAAGGCCTTCATAACGACCGGTGAAATAGCGGAATTACACCTTATTTTTGTAAGGACCGGGGGAGAAAAGGCAAAAGGGATCAGCGTGATGATGGTAGATAAAGACACTCCCGGTTTTCGTGTGGGGAAGAAGGAAAAAAAGATGGGGTTCAACGGGACAGGAACGGTGGAACTGATCTTCGATGATGTAAGGGTACCCAGAGACAATCTTATCGGGGAGGTGAACAAAGGCTGGAGCCTCCTTACCGGTGTGGCGAATATGATGCGTGTCTGGGGGGCGGGTTGCACGGCCCTGGGGAATGCCGAGGGGGCGCTGGAGTATGTCATAGAGTACAGTAAGCAGAGGGTCCAGTTTGGAAAACCTATCGCCAGTTTCCAGGCCATCCAGTTTATGTTGGCCGACATGGCGATGGAAATAGAGGCTGCCAAGTCCCTGATATACAGGACAGCCTATCTTATGGATACAAATGGGGCAAGTTTCGATGAAATTGAGTCTCTGGTTTGTATGTGCAAGTGTTACGCCGCCGACGTGGGAATGAAGGCAACCACGGATGCCGTTCAGATCATGGGTGGTTATGGATACACACAAGACTTCCCCGTAGAGAGAAGGATGCGGGATGCAAAGTCCGTGCAGATTTACGATGGGAGCAACCAGATACAGAGAGTGGTCATTGCCAGGAATATGATTGGGAGATTATAAACAGATACGAGATAAGGTAGATAGACTGAAGGCAGAAGGCTTTTCGAAATGTCTTATATACTTAATCCTTCAGTCTTCAGCCTAAACACCTGAGTAGTTACAGGAAAGGCAGGAGACAGACGATGGACATGGAACTTTCGGAAGAACAGCGGATGATCAAGGAAACGGTAAGGCGTTTTCTGGAAAAGGAGGTCCGACCCTTAGTTGATGAACAGGAAAAAGCGGTCCGGCCTATCTCCAAGGAACTGGTAAAGAAGCTCATCCCCTTTGGTTATCTGGGGGGGCTGTTACCCGAGGAGGCGGGGGGAGCGGAACTGAGTTATACCACCTACTTTCTTATGATTGAAGAGTTGTCAAGGGTATGGCCGTCTCTGCGCGCCGTGGTCAGCATTTCCAACTCCGTCCTCACGCATATCCATGATTATGGAACGGAGGCACAGCGGAAAAGATTTATGCCATCGCTTTTATGCGGGGAATCAATAGGGTTTTTCGCCCTTACGGAGCCTAATGTGGGTTCCGATACTTCAAGCATCGAGACAAGGGCGACCCTTGTCGACGGCAGATGGATTTTAAACGGCACCAAAATGTTTATCACCAACGGCGTCGAAGGTGACATCGGGATCGTCATCGCCCAGACCGACAAGTCCAAAGGAATAAATGGGACTGCCGCCCTCCTCGTGGAAAGAAAGATGGGTTATCGGGCAAGGCCGATAGAGAAGATGGGACTGGTTTGCAGCCCTCTGGCCGAACTGATTTTTGAGGACTGCGAGGTGCCACAGGAAAACCTGCTCGGTAAGGTAGGGGATGGTCTGCGGCAGGGGTTGAAGTTTTTGAACAGTGCCCGGGCGATGGTGGCTTTTATTGCCGCGGGTGTTGCCCAGGCATGTGTTGATGCCGCCGTCGAATACGCCAAGAACCGGGTCCAGTTCGGCAAACCCATAGGGGCTTTTCAGCTTATCCAGGCCAAGATCAGTGACATGGTCACCCTCACCAGCGCGATGAGACTATTGGGACTTCAGGCCAGTGATCTCCTCGACAAAGGCAAACCCTGCAGAAGGGAGGCGTCAATGGCGAAGCTTTTTGCCACGGAAAATGTATTGAAGATCGCGGAAGAAGCTTTGCAGATACATGGAGGCTATGGATATACGAAAGAATTTCCTGTGGAACGTTACTATCGGGATATCCGTTACTTTACCATTGCCGAAGGGACAAACGAGATGCAGCGGCTGATGATTGCCCGTGATGTCCTGGGCATTTCCGCCTTCAATTAGTAAATAACGACAGATGAATGACCGACGACGCTGCTAACAAAGATAGCGCTTTGATTTAGAATTGGTATTACTGGTAACTGTGGAGGCCAGGCAGGTAGTTAACACCCCAATAGGTAAACAGGACAGAAACGAATCCGATAATCACCATGATCGCTATGCGCTCACCCCGCCATCCCCGTATAAACCGAGTATGGAGTATAACTGCATAGATAAACCATGTAACTAAAGACCACGTCTCCTTGGGATCCCAGCTCCAATAGGAGCCCCAGGCATACTGTGCCCAAACCGCACCGGTTATAATGCCCAGGGTCAAGAAGACAAAACCAAAGACAACCATCTGGTAGTTCAGCTCATCTAAGATATCCAGGGCCGGGATGAATCTCAGAAAGGTTTCTGAGCTATTGCCACGTTTCGATCCTTTCAGGAGATACATAAGACTAAGGGCACAGGATATGGTAAATGCGGCATAACCCATAAAACAGGTGATCACATGGCTCGTCAACCAGTTGCTCTGTAGTGCCGGAATCAAGGGCTGGATGTTGTTATCAGGTGAGAGGGAGGCATAGGCCATGAGGAGAAAGCCAAAAGGCACGACAAAGGCGCCGAGGACCTTGCTTTTTGTCCGCCACTCAACGATGAGATAGAGAAGCATGATCGCCCAGGCAAAAAAGACCAGAGATTCATAGAGATTAGAAAGGGGGATATGACCGATACCTAAGTTGTATGACTCTACCCACCGGATAATCAGGGATGTCGTATGGGCGAGCAGTCCAAAGAGGGCGGTAAATGAGGCCAGGCGGCCCCAGAATTCCCTGGCTGTTACCATGTTGACAAGATAGAAGACAAAGGCGCCCAAATAAATAAAAGTAACCCCATTGAAAATTACGCTGTTCAACATCACTCTTGCTCCTCTGTTATCTTTCTCATGAAATATGATAAATCCCTCTGCAGGCCAACGGGGTTCTTATTATCCTTTCCGCCTATACTGATCCGTGTCCATTTCCCCTCCGTCTCCAAGTTGATCCAGATCTGACGGGAAGAAGAAAAGAAGACAACCATAAAACCGAAGACCAGTAAAAAGGAACCAACTGCTACGGTGGAAACACCGGGATCATGTTTGACCTGCAAACCGGTATAGTACTTACTTTCAAACCCGTCTAAGGAAAAGAGATAAGGCTTGAAGAGTCCCGGGTTAAGGAGGGGTACATTCTCAAATAACGATGGGTTTTTCTCTATTATCCTTTCGATATACTGAAAGACCCAGAACTGGAGATCACCCTCCGCGGAGTGGATAGCTATCTTGACTGACGGTCCAAGACCCATAAGGTTTTCCTCGATGCGGAGGATCTTGCCCGTTACCTCCTCTCCTGGAAGTTTAAAGTCCGTGCCGGCAGTGGTATAAAGCTCGTATACCTCCTGGTCATTCTTCCTGACGGTAATGATCGCCTTGCTCCCCGTTATCGTACCGTAGCTCGCCTGGTAAAATCTGATCCCCTCAAATTTTATCGGATGATTAACCAGGAGTGGCCCTTTATAGGCAACCTGGTTGCCTATCAGAAAGGTGAGATCTGAGCGATACGACTTGGGTGCACCATTGTCATAAAGCTCAAGGGAAAACCGGTCACAGCGGACGGTGAAATCGAGCTTCTTGAAATCATCTCTCCCCTCCAGACGAACCGTGTCGCTGAAACCACCATCGGGTATCTCCATATAGGCGCCAAAACCGAAGAGGTTGCCTATGACTGCTCCTCCGATGATAATCAAGACACTAAGGTGGACAATATACATCCCAAAATAAGAGAAGAAGCCCTTCCGGCCGTAGAGGTAGGATACCCCCTCCTTATCCTCTCGCCGTACCTTTCTGTATCTTTTCCTGAGGAGATTCTCCAGCCGGAGGGATTCCTCCTCTAACCTGCCCTGTGAAACAAACACCTTGTGAGGGGATGAAGGCCTATCAGGTAAAGAAGAGAAGGCCCTGCGGAAGAGACGCCAGGAAGTGGGAAAGCGGCTCCACGAACAGACGATCAAGTTAAGGGAAAGGAGAATCATAAGGATCACAAACAAGAGAGAATGGTAAATGTCGAAGAGCTGCAATTTGTGGAAAAGAAAAGCCAGACCCGGGGCGAGATGAGCGGCAAATGCACGCGCCCCTTCACCCTGGGGGATAAGAGTCCCCAAGATAGATAAAATAATAATGGCGATCAGAAGAAAGACCATCAATTTCATGGAAGAAAAAAAGGACCGCATATTTTTTTCTTTCAACCTATCTTGTAACTATTCAGGTTCAAAGTTCCGGGGTTCACGGTTCAAGGTTAAACGTGGATTCCTATTGCTGGCTATCTCGAGAAATATGAAGAGCGCAAGCCAATCAGCCGTGAACCCTGAACCGTGAACCTGACAACCTGAGTGGTCCATTTCATAAATACGGTGCCGCTAAAAATGGCTTTTCTGCCATAGTTTTTCCCTTTCGTCAAGAAACGCTGTAACTATTCGGTTAATCCTCGGAAATCCGTTCGATATTCGCTTCATCGAGCGGCTCATCCACGGCGTTGCGAAGCCAGGAGGGATCAAAACCATTGGCCGCAATTCCTTCGATACGGATTTTCACCCTGGCTCTTCGCCGGCCACACGATGGTTGTGTGGTGGCCAGCCAGGCGGGCATCCAGCATCTCCTTGATCATGCTTCTGACCGGGCCGTGACCACGTGCATGGGAATCCTCGCGGGCAATGGTCTGCTCAGCGTCCTCGATCAGCTTTGTGACATTCGGGTCCTTCTTGAAACAGTACCGAACGCCATCGTAATGCAGGTAGAGGCATGTATTGCGGAGTTCGGACAAAACCGCCGTGGCCGTGATGTTATCCAGGTCGGGACCAACACACGCGGCAAGCAGCTCATTCTCCGTAACGCCGGGCGGAAGCGTTTCGTCGTTGCCCGAACCTTCGCGCCGGAGTCCTCCGAACGAATAAAGGAGGATGGCCGTGGCGATGCGAGTGGCGGGCCTTATGCTGGCAAGCGCTGGTGTCTCGCGCGCCATTCTCTCGTCGATGCGTTTTGCCCGTGCGTTGGGGCCATCAATGTCTGCTGTAATGACCGGGTCGTAATCGTTCTGGACACCCAGCTCCTTGAGCATCTTCACGCGGATATCCACGTCTTTGAGTGGGACGTCTCCGGGACCGAGCAGCGCTTTGGCCCCGCCGTTCTTCTTGAGAGAGTGCATGCAGGAGGCCAGGAACCGCAGCGCGCCGCGTGTCCGCTGAAACGTATCCACCGCCGACCAGCGCTCCCGCATGATGTCGATGAGGGCGGGATGAAAGGGATAGGCGGTCCGTATCCGGTCACGCAGCAGTCTGCCTTCTTCCTCGGCCTGCTGACGCTCGGAGGGCGACTCCGCATAGGCACGCTGCATGCCGGTCACGACCTCCTGGTATGCTGTGGCTACGTTGGTAGTCACCAAATGGTCAAGAGCGCTCCCCAAGAGGCGTCGTTGGAGAATGGGAAGGACTTCATCTCCTGATACAGGTTCACGTAGCTGGTCGACACGAGATGCAAGATGGTCGATTTCGGCAAGCAGAGCAACATTCCCAAGCGCCTCCTTGGAACTCCAGGTAAGTGCATAGACCATAGCATCTTTTGTACTGTTTGCAACTTCCACGGTCAGGTTTTGAAAAAAGTCTTTGGCCTGGCGCTGGAGCGTGGAATCGAGAACGCTGACCGCGGCGGACCGCTCCATGTACTTGAGCACCTCGTCCAGGAGAATGAGAACTGGCCGACCATCGGATCCCTTCATGAGCAGGTCACGGATCACATCTCCGCCCGGGGCAACGCGGTCCTTGTCATGATCGGCGACGATGGGGAATGCCTTTTCGGGGTCGATCTGCCAGGCGATCCACCCCCACATGGTCTGGATTTGCTGTGGCACAGGCATCTTGCCTGTGGATAACAGGCTGGAAGCCTGTTATCCAGTCTTGCCATTGCGGGCGTCGAACTTCTCCCCATCGAAGACCGCCACAGCCACATCGGCGGGGCGGGCGAATCCCTTCGCCTCCGGGATACCGTCAAGGGCGTCCCTTCTTTTCGCGGCATGGAAAAGCGAGGCCAGGGTGTGCGATTTGCCGCCACCGAAGGGGGTGCGTAGTTTCAGAACCCGGTTATAGCCCGGCTTGCCTGCCAAACAAGCCAGAACTTCTTCAAGCAGCTTCCGCAAATCGGTCGTCAGGTATGTCGCCCGGAAGAAGGCTTCCGGGTCCCGGTTCACAACGGGCACGTTGGGATCGCTCGCGGCGATGGCTCCAAGATCGATGGCAAACACCGCCTCGGTGAGCGCTCCCGCTTCCACATCGGGGTGAAGCTTCACTATGTCGGACCATGGACGAAGTGTATGTGTGCTCATCTATTCACCCCCTTTTATCTCCTGTAGTTTCCTATTGGCCCATTCTTAGGATTCATAGACGACTTTCCCTTTCATAAAAGCTTCCCTGTAAATCATACCGGGATGGTCCTTGAGCTGTTCCCATCTTGATTGCGGGACCACAAGGATATCCATGGGCATGGAAATGCCGCGAAGCGCCCGGCGGATCCGGACGCTTTCCTTTCGTGGATTCTCGACGTCATCCCCGGTTATTAAGAGGAAATCGATATCGCTGTTGGTGCTGGAGGTATTTCGCACGTAGGACCCGAACAGAATAAGTTTGCGGGGTCTGCTGACCTCGATGATTCTCCGTATGGCCGACTCAACTTTTTCTGGAGTTATCTCCCAATGCCGTCATTCTGGTGTGGTCATAAGAAACCTCATCTGCCGATACGATTAAAAAGAAAGAGTGGGGACGCAACCGCTTCCTGTTTTTTGGGCGCGACTTCAGCCGAGAAGTGCTCGGGATAAAGATGTCCAATAGTTCTTTTCAACCACACATAAAAAAATCCGAAAGAGCGGCATATTGGACGTTGTCGTAGTAAGGCGGATCGGTGATGACCGCGTCGAAGGAGGCATCGGGCCAGCGGAGCGCAGTGGCTGAGCCACGGGAAACTACGGCGTAGTTCCCTGACTCGGTTTGCATTTCGACAACACTGACGATCCAATCAAGGGCACCTCGCGGTGACCCAGAAGCATCTCCAAATGGTGCAAGCTCAATGAAGTCCCACACTATTGCGAGTGCCTGTCGAGCAAAGGTAGAGTTAATGAACTGCCCCCCTGATTCCCATATGCAGAAGCTACTGTTGTAATCTGCCTGGCGGTCTACCAACAAAGCCAGATACGTTGAAATCGCCCTCGAGCGTTCTTGTTCACTCGACAGGCTGGCAGCCTGTCCTACGGCCTCTCGCACGGCTGCGGCGAAGCTGAGCAGGCACAACATCTGGCGTGGAGTGAATATCTCCCTGAAGGAAGCCATGCCATAATTTGGAAGCTGGTCGGTAAGCTTTTCAGTAAGTGGCTCATCCGGTACAGTCAGTCTGGTTTTCTTGCACAATTCATTTGTTCGTTTCTGAATTACTGAATCATCGGGTATGAAGGCTTGGTAGTCATCGGCTGAGAGGTAAACCTTCCCCTTTTTCCCCAGCCTCGTGCAAACAATCGCCATCATCTGTTGGCCCATGCGTCCACCGCAACCTTCAGCCTTCACATAACCGCTGTCCGCGACGGTTCCACAAAACGGACAGATCGCGTTTCCGGCTGTGGAACCTACCGTCGGATCGAATCCCAATCCCTCTTCCGTGATCGCTTCCACGACTTCGAAGCAGACCTGTTTCTCGCCCTGAGGAGCAATAGTTTTCATGGCCGTGTATCGATTCTTTTTTTTGCAGAGCCATTTCTGCCTGACCAGAGGAACCGTCGCCCCGCATGAGGGATTCTTGCACCGCACGGTGCGCGTCCAGAGGTAGGCCACCGGCACCAGATATCCTGGCGGAACACTTTGCTTTTCATAGGACTGCCACAAATCATCTTGTACCTGAGGTCTTTCTCCCTTGTATTGCAGATTTGGAATGAGCGGGTACAAGTCGCCGATCTCGGCCTTGACCTTCTTGAGCACCCACTCGCCCCAGTAACGTACCTCGCTCGCCAGGCCGTTCCAGGTCGTTTCACCTTTAGCGTTCTTCGGTCCGGTCATGCCGCGGACGTTAGTGTCCGGCTTGCCATACTTCTGCGGGTACACGAGCGTGCAAAGCTTGATGATGTGCGCCACCGGATTGAGATCGAGGGCGTAGGCTTCGCAGCCCAAGCGCAGGGCTTCCAGCGGGATGGCCCCGCCACCGGCGAACATGTCCAGTACCTTGGGACGCGGCGCGCGCCCTTCTTCAATGTCCTGGGCTGTGACCTTCTTGCCGGTTTCTTCGGTCAACCGTTCGGCATGGGCTTCGAGGATATGCCTCTGCGCCTGCTCTATATAATGGGGATTTCCTGGGTATTTACACAGCGCTTCCACAAATTTGGCCGCATTGGCCCTGCCCAAACTCTGTTTCTTGTTATCCGGTCCGTTCTCAGGAATAAACCGCGACGCCAGCACGAGTGCGCCATACACCGCGGCCTGGCATGCCACCAAGGGCCGCCGCGCCCACCAGAGGTGCAGGGTCGAGATGTGTCCCTTGCGAACGGACTTTTCCCTCGATGCCTCTTTGCTGATCGCTTGGATCGGCAAGAAGTCCTCAATCAATCTGCGGTCGTCAGTCATGGCGTCCTCAAAGAGGATTTCGTTGTTTTCATTCTTTCAAGAAGTTTCTCTGCAAGCCGCTTGAAGTCGTTGTAGACCTCCATAACCGCCTGTGCATGGCTTCCTATGGCCCCGTCGGCGGGTGTAAGCTTGAAGATGGGTTTCCGCGCTTCCTGCCCCATCGGTATCAGGCTGCGATAGTGTTTTAAAGTTGCGAGACAATCGGGGTCTTCCGCCGGTGTGGCGGCGCTGGTAGAATCCTGAAGCACGGAATCGTGGTAAACAGCCGGCATGCGGTTAACCCACTTGTCGTATGCTTTGACCGGGCGGCTAAGCCGCACGCTATGCTGCTGCATGATGTAGCCGAGGGTGTTCATCCTGCCCTGAGGAAGCGCAAAATCAGGAGACTTCCAGTTAGCCAGCCGTTTTTCCCAGAGGTTACGCCACGAACGAAGTGTTGGGCCAAGATTCTTCAGGCCCTGCAAAGAAAAAAGATCAGCCCCGAGGGGAATAGCAACGTAATCGGAGGCAATGAGAGCCGAGCGGTTTATAGCTCCGAGGTTGGGGCCAACATCTACCAGAATGATATCGGCTTCAACTTGTTGGGCCGCCATCTGCGCGACCTGCCAAAAAGCGGTGAGAATACGAAACGGCCGATAAAGACTGCTGTCTCCCATGCCGGCCGGCCAGGCTTCTGACAGGGTATCCTCAAATGACGCCAACGCCACATCTCCGGGGACAAGATGGAGCTGCGGCGTCACTTCTACAAGAATAGGTTCCTGTATATCTCCCACTCGAGTGAGCGGTTCTATCGCCCGGTAAATCGTCGTGGGGCCGGACTGTTGCTCCCACAGGTTTTCAAGTTTGTCCTCGTCGAGATAGGCGGCCGTCAGGTTAGCCTGCGCATCGAGATCCACCGCGACGACCTTGAGGCCGAGTTCGGAAAACATCCACGACAAGTGATAAACGAGCGAGGTTTTTCCGACACCACCTTTGTTGTTGAAAAAGGTTAATACCGGAACACTCATGGGCGCCTCCTGACCGTGGCAAGCACAGTCGTCGGTTCGATCTCAAATTCGAGATCCGGATTGCCGTTTTTCTTCAGTTCCGCCCTCGCCGTCTGGATGCCGATACCGAATCTTTGAACAAATCCCAAGACCTTCATGGCATCGGCCAGATTGGGGTTTCGGTAATCCGTGATGCCGGGTTGACCGAAGTTCTCCCGCGTGACGGCGCCGAACGGCCCTCCCGGATTAATGATTTCGATACGGTCGTCGAACCAAAAGACACGAACCGGCGCGTTCGTGTTTTCGTAGGTGCGGTGCATAACAGCATTGCGAATCAACTGTTGAAGAGCCACACGCGGATATGGGACTATCCTGACTTCTCGGCTTGATGATTTAATGTCAACTTCGCTGCGGTTATGAGAATCGATTTTCTCGTCGATCCGGCGCAGAACCTGTCCCAGGGCGCCTTCGATAAGGGCCTCATCGTGTATCGGATCCGTTATCCGCGTTCCTGCGATCCGAAGAAATTGTATGTATGCACCAGGCATCCAATCTCGCGGAGACACTCCGAGGACCAAGACGCCAAGAATCGTGGACGTAGGGTCGTCTACGGAGGCGACCATCCGACAAGAGGTCAGCCTTTGTTCGTAGGATCGCTCGTTGGCCGCTACAACATCCGGAGCAAGAGCATTGGGCAAATACTCCTGCTCGAACAATACCCGACTGAGAGCCGACAAATTGCACGAAGGCAGCGGCTGGACATCGAATGGGATGTCTCGATAGCGGCGCTTTTCGTTCAGAATACTCTCCTCTTGCGGAGTTGCTACAGCTCTTCGCGGCCCGATGCGGACCCAGATTCTTCCTCTGTACCGAACCGGCGGTGTGTCGGAAGGCTGTACGGTAATGACCGCCATTTCAGCGCCTTTTAGCGTGCGTTTTTCAACAAGAATTGAAGGCGATGACAGAATGTTGCCGTCGGTCCTGATGTCGGAAAGCGTCCGGAGTAGTTCATCAGTAATGGACAAATTAGATGGAGCGCCATTGTTCTGCGCTCCTACAAAAAGAACACCAGGTCTTCGGTGATCAGGTAAATCGTTTGCGAAAGCACAGACTGCTTGTCGTCCAGTATCCGGTGCACTACCTTTCCAACTCTCCTTACGTTCGGCAAGGTCTGATTCGATATCGGCAAGAAGGGCTTCTATTTGTTCGTCAGTGTATTTCATCGTATCCTCCGCGGACCCTCAATTGTTCGATCGCTTCAGCCGGCGTTTGATCGATTCGTGAATAGCACATGTGGAACTCACCAGTCGGCGTTGCAGGACGATTCGGATCAGCGACGACGACGAATGTTTCTGCCCCCCAGGCGAGGACGCCTGGGCTACAGGGATGAACTCGTTGATGTAAGCGGTGACGCTCTTGTAAAGAGTGTACTCATCGCTGTTCAGACAGAAGGTGACGGTCTTGGTGTGCCGATCCGGGAAGAGCCGCTTCCCGTCTGCGTCCTTGAGGTCTTCTTTCAAGCGTCGGAGAGACCACGGTGAATCCTTGCCAAGTCGGAAAACGTCCTTGCGGATTGCTGTGGCTTGCTTTCCAAGGCGGTGTGGTTCCGGGAACAGGTCGGGATCGATGAGCCGAAGGAAATGGGCGAACTTATCCTCATCGCCGTGGTGTGGAGTAGCAGTTAGCAGCAGAACATGATCTGCGGATGCGGATAACTTTTCTGCTAGCTGGTAACGCTTTGTTTTATTTGCTTCATCGTTTCGGGTTGAAGACCGTTTGGTATAGGCACTGCACTTGTGAGCCTCATCTATAATAATCAAATCCCATTGCTGTGTAAGTCCTTTGCCAAGGATGGTCGCCACCTCTTCAGCAGAGATGACCGTCTCTTCCAAGGAACCATCAGGAAGGCGTACACGGCACTCATAGCCTGCCGAATCATCAGAATCGAGCGGACGCGCATCCTCCAGGACAACCGGGACATCGAAATGCCCTGGGAGGAATATCCGCTGCCCAATATGAGATGTCAGCAGACTGTTACCCATTCCCACTCCTCTTGCGTGAGCGAACCTTTGTCTTTGGTTGATTCGTAGGAGATGTTGAAGATGGTCGGCTTTGGACGGAATTCGGACTTTTCTCTTGGTCTTTGTCTTGGCGCACCCACTCGTCTATCTCGGACAGTTTGAAACGAAAAAGCCTTCCCACTCGGTGAGTTGGCCCCCGTCCCTCGACCCATCGATAAATCGAATCCTTGGCCACCCCGAGGTGGGTGGCCACATATTCGACGCCTACCCAGCGTTCTTCAGTGGTCATCTTCTGCCTCTTGATCTCCTCTCTACGATATACCTACTGTTGCCAACAAAACTGGACAAAAGTATATTAAACTTTACCTTTCCTGCCAAGAGTAAAAAATGACTGGAGTTCAAGCTTTTCCCGTCGTTGACGTCATGTCCGAGGAGGTGGCTCCTGATAACGGGTCCTCTTTGAGTAATCCGTAACGCTGAATTTTGGTTCGCAGTGTCTTGCGATCAATCCCCAGTAACTGAGAAGTTCGTGTTTGATTCCAGGAAGTTGTTTTTAATGTCTGAAATATCTGCTCCCGTTCCGCTTCCTCAAGAGGTGTCAAATGTGGGCGTGTTGTCTCCTGCCCCGGACGGAATCTCTCCGGTAGGTTCTCCGGAAAAATCACCGCAAAGGGTGACATCAACAGTGTTTGCTGGAGGACATTTTCCAGTTCACGGACGTTACCGGGCCAGTCATATGCCAGCATACATTCCATGGCCTCATTGGAAATATGAAGGGAAGTATAACCCCATTTTTTCAGAAGATACTCGATAAGTTGCGGCAGGTCTTCCTTGTGTTGTCTCAGCGGCGGCGCATGCAGCCGCACCACAAAGCGATAGAGCAAATCAGACCGGAAGCGGCCTTTTTTTATCTCCTCATCAACATCCCGATTCGCCGCGGCGACCACCCGGACAGCAACATATCGCACCTCATGACCGCCGAGTCGTCGGACCTCCCCGTTCTGCATGAAGCGTAAGAGCTTCCCCTGGAGGGCAGGAGACATCTCGGTAATTTCATCTAAAAAAAATGTTCCTCCCTGGGCAGAGGCCAGCAAACCCTCATGGGAATGATCCGCTCCTGTAAAGGCGCCCTTTTCATAGCCGAATAGTTCCGATTCCAGCAGATTCTCAGGAATAGCGCCACAGTTCACAATCACAAAGGGACTTTCGCGGCGGGAACTCAGTTGGTGAAGGGCTCGAGCCGCCAGCTCTTTCCCCGTACCGCTTTCACCTTCGATCAGGACGCTGGCCCAGACGTCGGCTACCCGTGCGAGTTGCTTGTAAAATTCTACCATGACGGCGGAGGAACCTATAAATTGGGGTTCCTCTGCGGTTTTCGGCTGTCGCATATGTTGCTGTCGTAAATCCCGCACCTCGAAGACCTTTTTTACCTTGGAGCGGATGGCCTCCGGTGAGAATGGTTTGCTGATGTAATCCCAGGCGCCTAACCGTAAGGCTTCCATGATAGTCTCCAGAGAACCATAGGCGGTCACCAGGATCACAGGCAGTTCCGGCCACCGTTCCTGAACCTGGCGGAGGAAATGAAGACCATCAATCTCCGGCATACGGATATCGCTAATCAGGAGATTATACGCTGATAATTCCTTCCTGAGGGCCTCTTTGGCGGATGTACACGCATCAACATCATATCCCGCACGCAACAGTGTCTCCTGTAAAACCTCACAGGCCACAGAATCGTCATCAATTACGAGAATCCGGCAACGCATAGAGTCTTCCGTTACAGCTCCTCCTTACTTAAAGCAGGAAGATAGAACTTTTCAATATAATCCTTGACCATCCGCCGGGCAGAGAATCTTGAAGCGTTGCTCTTAATCGTTTCTTTCATCATTTTGACCCATTCTGTTGGAATCCCATCACTGGAAACCTTGTAGTAGAGAGGAATGATTTTCTCTTCGAGGATCTGGTAGAGCGCCTCGGCATCCGCACCGTCGCGATCGGCGCCGGTTTCCCCCTCACCGAAGGCCCAGCCGTTTTTGCCGTTAAACCCCTCCACCCACCAACCGTCAAGGATACTCAGATGGAGCACACCGTTCAGCGCGGCCTTCATGCCGCTGGTCCCGCATGCCTCTAATGGCGGTAACGGATTATTGAGCCAAACATCCACCCCATGGACGAGATACTGGGCAAACTGTTCGCCATAATCTTCCAGGAAGGCAATGCGTCCCCCCATCTCGGGATCACGGGCGGTATTGAAAACCCTCTGGAGAATACGCTTGCCCGGGTCATCGGCAGGATGGGCCTTACCGGCAAAGATAATCTGGATGGGTCTCCAACGACTTTTCAGGAGTTTTTTCAGCCTTTCCATGTTGTACAGGATCAGCTCCGCCCTTTTGTATGTGGCAAAACGGCGGGCAAAACCGATGGTTAGTATGGATGGATCCAGCATGGCCCCCATGGCTAACACTGTCGTGGTACTTGTCCGGTCCTCCAACCACCGCCGGCGGGCCCGTTCCCGGATGGCATTGATTAATTTCATCTTCAGCCAATAGTGGGTTTGCCACAGTTCCTTATCCGGGATTTCATCAATCCGGTCCCAGACAGCGGGATTGTCATGCTCCTGGAGCCATTGGGGGCCGAGATACCGGTTGAAGAGGAGTTCCATCTTCGGCTCTATCCAGGTGGGGACATGTATCCCGTTTGTTACATAGTCAATAGGAACATTTTCCGGGGGGAGATCCGGCCAGAGGCTCTGCCACATTTGACGCGCCACCTCCTGATGCCGCCTGCTGACTCCATTGTGATACGCCGATAATTTGAGGGCGAGGGCCGTCATATTGAAACCGGCGTGGGGCTCTCCAGGATGGATTCCAAGCTGAAGAAAACTGTCGCGATCAAGTCCCAGGCTGGGCCAGTAAGAACGAAAATATTTTTCTATCATGGGAAAGGGGAAGATTTCATGACCCGCCGCCACCGGGGTATGGGTGGTAAAAATAGTGGTGGCCCTCACCTCCTGTACGGCATCTTCGTAGTTCATCCCTCCCTGAACCCGGTCTCTGATCCTTTCCAGGAGGGCGAAGGCGCAGTGTCCTTCATTCAGATGAAGGAGGGAGTGCCTTATCCCCAGGGTATCAAGAATTTCCGATCCGCCAATGCCGAGGACGATTTCCTGACGAAGCCGCTGTTCAATATCCCCTATATACAGATGGGCCGACATCTGCCGGTTCCAGGGGTCATTCATCTCGATATCCGTATCCATCAGGTAGAGGGACACGCAGCCTATGGATATTCTCCATACAGCCACATGGATGGGAGGCTCGATGAGGGGGACCTTAATGGCCAGATGTTCCCCGTCTTCTTTTTTCAGGACACGGCTGATCGAGGCGGCATCACGGTCAAGCGCCTGATCCATGTTCTCCTGCCATCCGTCGTCACGGATCCGCTGGCGGAAATAACCCTCCGGATACATAAAACCGATGGCTACGATGGGAACCTTCATGTCGCAACACTCCTTGACAAAGTCTCCGGCCAGGAAACCAAGCCCACCCGCATAGAAAGGGAGAGAATGGTGCAGTCCGTACTCTGCGGAAAAAAATGCAACCGGCTTTCTGTTAGAAACTATGCTTCTGGAGAAGTAATTTTCTGCCGAATGAATATTCTGGTTGAGTTGCTCCATGACTAAATCGTACTGATGGAGGTATTCGGGGTTTTCCGCTGCGGATGCTAAAATTTCCACGGGAATCTCTTTGAGCATCTTCACGGGGTTGTGGCCACTTTCCTTCCAGGCCTGCCGATCCAGTGTTTTAAAGAGCATCCTGGCCGCGGGGTGCCAGCTCCACCACAGGTTCATGGAGAGCGCCTCAAGTCCGCTTAATCTTTCCGGCAGATGAGGGAAAACCCCCTGTTTAATTTTCATGAAATTTCCCCTCTATTATCTCATCGCAGGCAGTTATTATGGCTTTTGCCTTGTCCTTAGGGAGGTGCCCCATTCCCAGGTTGGACAGGATAAGGCCCCCTCCCCGAGGCGGTAGACATTCGTTTGGTTTTGTGATAACAATTATCATGGAAAATGTCAAAACTTTTAAGGATAACTTGCAACGGAAAGTATAAGCGAATTCCTTAAAGGTGGGGGTTTATAAGGAAAATCCATCTTCCCTTTGCGCTCTCTGCGCCTTTGCGGTGAAATAGTGCGTTTAATTTTTGGTAACTATTCAGCCACTAAGACACCAAGGCACTAAAATTAAAGTATTATTCTTATTATCTCTTTAAAAGGACAACTATATAATACCTTCCTGATAATTTTAATTATCAAAGTTGTCAGATAGTGAGCTGAAATTTATAAATAACCTTTGTGTCTTTGTGCCTTGGTGGCGACCTGAGTAGTTACTCTAATTCTTCCTTCAGGCTTGGGGGAAGCTTACTCACAAGTTGT
>MNZP01000005.1 GCA_001873675.1 Syntrophaceae bacterium CG2_30_49_12
GAAGATGAAGATTTTTTGCGTCAATTAAACAAGAAAGAGGCAGGTGCGGGCTTTCATCTTTCTTTGGTCCCCCGGGAAGAGGGGGGAATAGGACTCGGGCATGTAGGAAAGGTGATCGTGGTTGAAGAGTTGGTCGCGGCGTACCCTACAATGTATGCATCTATAAGTCGAGATTTTGCTTATGTATTTGCTAAAGCTACCGGTGGAGAAGTAAAAGAGAAATGGATGCCGCGATTTCTTAAAGGTGAGGCACAGGCCGCCCCCTTTATTAACGAAGCCCAGGGTGGTTCTGATGTGCTGAATTTTACTACCACGGCTCGTAAAGAGGGTGACCATTGGGTCATAAATGGGAGGAAATGCTTCATCGGCGCAGGTCACAAGGCTGACTTCGGTATGGTGCTGGCGAAAACCGGTGATCCCATGGATCCGGCCACACGTGGGATACGTTCGCTTTCCGCTTTTATCGTGGAGAAAGATATGCCCGGATATAAGGTGGAACGTGTGGAAGAATCAATGGCGGGGCGTGACACTGCATCGCTCAGGTTTGATAATGTCAGGGTTCCTGAGAGTTATTTGGTGCCGCCGGGAGTTGGTCGTGGGTTGACACCAGTGTTTATGGCGGTCTGGGATGTGGGGAGGATGGGCATCTGTGGCTGTCTGACAGGATGTATCCTGGGCTGTTGCCGCGCTTCGGTGAAATTTGCCAAGGAAAGGGCTCTGTTTGGCAAGCCAATCTATAATCTACAGGCTATTCGGCATCGTATTGCCGAAATGTACGTTGATCTGGCTGCGGCACGTTCCTTGACCTACCGGGGCGCCTGGCTGCGGGATAAAGGATTGAGTTCCAGGCTTGAACAGTCGGCTGCCAAGTACTTCACCACCCAGGCGGCATTGAGGGCTTCCCTCCACGCCATCCACATCCATGGTGGTTCCGGGAATATGGTTGAATATATGCCACAGGCATATTATCGGTTTGTACCCCTTTTGATTGCGGGTGGCGGTACCGATGAAATTATGAAGGATACCGTTGGCGAGGCGGCGGTCAGTGGAGCTAATCCCGTTATGGGGGCCAGAGGAGCTGAAGAAAGCGGATTTTACATTATGTAAAGGGGGAGACAGATGAAGCCAATAAATTCTGTTGTATGTATTAAACCGGTTCCAGACCAGAGATTTTGGGATAAAGTCAGTCTTGATAAGAAAACTAAAACCCTTCGTCGTACGGGGATTCCCATTGCCCTGGGTCCACTGGATAAAAATGCCCTGGAAGAGGCCCTGCGTATCAGAGAAGCAAGTGGTGGAAAGGTAACCGCGATAAGCATGGGCCCCCCCGGCACCGAGGAAATTCTGGAGTGGGCGATAGTTCTTGGCGCTGATGAGGCGGTTCTTCTCACTGATCGGGCCTTTGCCGGAGCAGACACCTGGGCTACCGCTTATGCCCTTGCCTGGGGGATAAAAAAGTTAGGCGGCGCCGATGTTGTTTTCTTTGGAAACGAAAGCCTGGATGGAAGCACCGGACAGGTAGGGCCTCAGGTTGCTGAATTTCTTGATATGCCGCATGTTACCCATGTAAACAAGCTGGACTTAGTCGGCGAAGACGCCTTGCGGGCCAGGTTCCACATTGAGCACGGTTTTATAGATGTGGAGGTGAAAAGGCCGGTGGTCATTGCCGTGGAAAAGACGATAAATGAGCCGCGCTGCCCCACCCTGTGGGGGACGATATGGCTCCGGGAGAGGAAGATAATCCGCTGGTCGGCGGATGATGTCGGAGCGGATAAAGCAAAGATAGGACTTCCCGGATCGCCGACCCAGGTATCAGATGTAATCACCATTGAATTGAAACGGAAAAGCGAAATATTGAGCGGAGAACCTTCCGATGTCGCCAGGCTGTTGGTGCAAAAACTGCAGGCTGATAGCGTACTGCCCAAAGGATGAGAGACAGGAGGTATTATTTATATGAAAGAGCACAAAGGTATATTGGTTTTTGCCGAGCAGAGAGCCGGCAAATTGAGCAGTGTCGGCCTGGAATTGTTGGGAATCGGCCGAAAGATAGCCGATAAGCAGCAGGAAGAGCTGGCGGCTGTGCTCATCGGGCATAAGGTCGGCCCCTTAGCCGATGAATTAGGGGAATATGGGGCGGATAAGGTTTACCTTGCCGATAATCCTCTCCTTGATGTTTATCGCAGTGATGCCTACACAATATTGATGCAGGAAGTTATTCAGCAATATAAACCTAACATACTTATTATGGGGGCGACATGTATAGGGGCGGATCTGGCCCCCCGTGTGGCGGCAAAAGTCAACACAGGTTTATCCGCCCATTGCGTTGGTTTTGACATTGATGACCAGGGGCGTTTTGTGGGTCAGGTACCGGGATTTGGCGGGGCTGTAATGGCTTCGGTAATATGTCCCAACCACTATCCCCAGATGGCCACTGCCCGGCCCGGCTTTTTCGAGAAGTTAGAAAGGCAGAAGGGGAGAAAGGCGGAAGTGGTGAAGGTGGACGTCAAGTTCAAAGAAGAAGACCTGAAAATAAAGGTGGTAGGAACCTTTGTGGAAGAGCTAAAAAGCCGTCCCCTTGAGGATGCCGATATTGTTGTCGCCGGTGGATATGGTGTCGGCGGCAAGGAAAACTGGAAACTGGTGGAGGAACTTGCCGGGGTATTGGGCGCCGGCGTAGGCGCCACAAGGCCGCCCTGCGATGAAGGCTGGGCGGATCTGGAGAGACAGATGATCGGTCAGAGCGGTAAAACGGTGCGTCCTACCCTTTACATAGGGGTGGGTATATCGGGCGCCATGCATCACCTGGTGGGAATAAAAAATTCCAAAGTTGTCGTGGCGATCAATAAAGACCCTAATGCGCCTATTTTCCAGGCTGCCGATTACGGTATCGTGGGCGATCTATGCCAGATTATTCCTCGTTTGATAGAGGCAATGCGGGTATCGTCTTGAAATGGTTCAAAGTTCAAAGTTCAAGGTTCAAGGGTTTTGAACCTCTGAACCCCTGAACCTTGAACCCTTGAAAAGGAGGGCGACGTTATGGCATCCGTGAAAGTTAAATCTCTTGGACATGCAGGCTTTCAGATCACCTCTGAAAAGGGAAAGATAATCATTGTGGATCCCTGGCTGACAGGAAATCCCCTTGCTCCCTGTAAGTCTGAAAAAATTGTAAAGGCCGATTTTGTTTTGGTGACCCATGACCACTTCGACCACGTGGCAGATGCGGCAGGTATTGTTAAAGCCACCGGCGCTGTCCTTATCGGCGCTCCGGAGACGGTGGGGAGGCTGAAACAGGAGGCACAGATACCGGAGGCGCAAATCGTTTATGGCATGGGAATGAATATCGGTGGCACCGTAAAGTTCGATGACATTGCGGTAACAATGACCCAGGCCTTCCATTCTTCACAGACGGCATCTCCCGTCGGCTATATCATTAAACTCGAAAACGGTTATACTATCTATCATGCCGGGGACACAGGGATATTCTCTTCGATGAAAATTTTAGGTGAGCTCTATAAGATTGATCTGGCTCTCCTCCCCATAGGTGGTGTCTTTACCATGGACCCGGTACAGGCGGCGATGGCAGCAAAGCTCTTAGGAACAGGGAAGGTTATCCCCATGCATTACAAGACATTTCCCATTTTAGAACAGGATGCTTCTTCCTTCCGAGAGATCATGAAGAAAGATCTGCCGGCTGTTGGGGTTGTAGTCGTTGAGCCGGGTCAGGAAGTCAGCGTTCAGTCATAAGAGACATAAGACATAAAAAGGAGGTTTTTTTCATGCAATGGAACATCGGTTACATAGCAAAAAAGAGGGCTAAGTTGTCGTGCAATAAGCCGGCGTTGATTTACGAAGATACGCCGATCACGTATGCGAAACTGAACGAGGAGACCAATCGGGCAGCCCATTATTTGCAGGGGCTGGGCCTCAAGAAAGGGGATAGGATATGTGTATTACTTTTGAATTGTCCTGAGTTCCTCTATATTTACTTTGCGGCGGCAAAGCTCGGACTCATCTTTGTACCCCTTAATTTCCGTCTGGTGGGGCCTGAGCTTGAGTATCAGCTCAACAACTGCGGCGCCCGGATGCTTGTCTTTCACGATCTGTTTGTGGGAAATGTTAACTCTATCCGGAGCAGGGTGGCGGTAGAAAAGGATAAGTTTCTCTGGGTGAAGAGTCTTACCCCCGATTGTCCTGGCTGTCCGGAATGGGCGGCCAATTATGACGAGGTGATGAAGAACTGCGCCACCGATGAGCCGGAACCGGAAGAACCGGTAAACATGGATGATCCTTTGGCCATCATTTACACCTCCGGTGTGACCGGCGCTCCGAAGGGCGCTCTCGTTTCCCACAGTCAGACCTATTTTAAGAACTTCCAGGTCATGTTCTATACCGATATGAGAGAGGACGATATCTTCCTTGCCCAGTTGCCGCTCTTTCATTCCGGCGGTCTCTTTGTCAGCTTTAATCCCGGCCTGTGCCGGGGGGTAACGATGATCATGAGACAGGGCTTTGATCCGGGGCAGTTTGCCGTAGATATCGAAAAATACAGGGCGACGGTGGTCCTTGCCCTTACCACGATGTGGCGATTTGTCCTGGAGACAGGGAAACTTGGCGAGATTGATTCCAGTAGTGTCAGGACTGTCCTTGGTGGAGGAGAAAGGACGCCGCAGATCCTGTTTGATGAGTTGGCCAAGGGAGGGCTCAGGCTACAGCAGGGTTTCGGGCAGACGGAAAACTCGGCCATGATGTTCCTGCCTAAGGAAGATATAAAAAGGAAACAGGGTTCTATCGGTTTACCAGGATTTTTCTCAGAGATATGGATACAGGACGAGCAGGGGAAGAAGTTGCCTCCGCGTGAGATCGGCGAGATAGTGGCGAGGGGCCCCAATGTCATGATGGGGTACTGGAATATGCCGGAAAAGACTGCCGAGACGATAATAGATGGTATGCTGCATACAGGAGACCTTGGCTACACGGATGAAGATGGTTACTTTTACATTGTGGACAGGGCGAAAGATATGTACAGGAGCGGTGGAGAGAATGTCTATCCTGCCGAAATAGAGAAGGTCCTGTCCGAGCACCCGAAGATTCTCAACGTCTCCATTATCGGTGTGCCTGATGAGAGGTGGGGTGAGACAGGCAAGGCATTTGTCGTACCCAAAGAAGGTCAGAGTCTGACCCCCGAAGAGGTTATCGCCTTTCTCAAGGACAAAGTGGCAAAATACAAATACCCTACCCACGTTGAGTTCCTGGATTCCCTGCCGATGACCGCTTCCGGAAAGATAGCAAAGGCAGAGTTGAAGAAGAGATACGGTGTTCGCCTGGACAAGTAGTCCCGGTAA
>MNZP01000116.1:0-1094 GCA_001873675.1 Syntrophaceae bacterium CG2_30_49_12
TGAATAGTCACCATTAGTCTAACCTTGAACCGTGAACCCCGGAACTTTGAACCTGAATAGTTACAAAAGGACAACTATATAATACCTTCCTGATAATTTTAATTATCAAAGTTGTCAGATAGTGAACTGAAATTTATAAATAACCTTTGTGTCTTTGTGCCTTGGTGGCGACCTGAGTAGTTACGGTGAAGCGATGATTATTCCATTGTTGAAAGGTTTGTGGCTGACTTTAAAAAGATTCTTCTCGAAGAAGATTACTGTCCAGTATCCGGAGGAGAGACGGCCTATCTCGCCGAGATGGAGGGGCCTACATTACTTTGAGAAGAATTCTGCGGGAGAAACATTGTGCGTGGCCTGTGGCTTGTGTGTCGCCGTCTGTCCTGCCCGCTGTATAACCCTTGAAATTTATGAACCGGAGGGTGGTACCCGCTATCCGGCAAGATATGAGATAGATACGTTGAGGTGTATATTCTGCGGGTTCTGCCAGGAGGCATGTCCGGTCAATGCGATAAAACTTGGGCAAAACTACGAGTATGTCCATTACAAAAGGGAAGACTTTCTCTTAACAAAAGAGAAGCTTCTCTCTCTCCAATGTGAATCCAAAAGCTGATTTTATGTACATGACGGCCGGAACGGCTGTCATGCCGCTGTCCACCGGGGGTAAAAAATGGACTTTTCATTGTTTAAGGTGTTTATCTTCAGTATCGTAGCAATACTCGCCATATTTTCATCTCTGATGATGGTAACAAGAAAAAATCCCATTCATAGCGCATTATGGTTGATCGTGTCGTTCTGCACCCTGGCAGTTATCTACCTGATGCTCAATGCCCAGTTTATAGCCGTAGCCCAGGTAATGGTGTATGCGGGTGCGATTATGATGCTGATAATTTTTGTTATCATGTTGGTTCATCTGGAGAAAGATATTGTCTCCGAGAGAAGATTTTCCGCCACAAAATTTGTGGGTGGCTTCGTTACCGTTATTCTCCTCCTGGAGATTCTCCTCGTATCCTTATCGTATCATATACCCGGCATGGAAGGCGTTTACACCCCGGAGACGGTGGACAGTATCGGGAATGTCAGGTTAGTCGGCGGCT
>MNZP01000116.1:1107-5270 GCA_001873675.1 Syntrophaceae bacterium CG2_30_49_12
GTATCTGTTCCCCTTTGAGATTGCCTCGATACTGCTCCTCGTCGGTATAGTGGGCGCCGTTGTCCTCGTCAGGGGAAGGCGAAAGGGTAATAGCTGAAAGTTCAAAACTAATAGTTGGTGTATCCGCATGCGCATAGCAAGTAGTTAGCCAATATTGCAGGCAAAGAAAAAGGAGGGTTCAAATAAAATAGAACCGGCCTATTTACGCATTTAGAGGAAGATAATACCATGAGAGAGAACATTGATGCGATCTATGAAAGGGGGGTCTTCAGACCACTGAAACATCCAGCAATACCAGACGGACAGCATGTCCGACTGTTGGTGGAGGCTCTCGAAGAAGCGACCACAGAAGACATGCTCGAATTAGCTGCGCAGGTGTATGACGGGCTATCACCCCAGCAGATTGATGAGATTGAGGAAATTGCCATAGACCGCCGTGATTTCTTTGGAGATAAAATATCCTAATGACCATAGCAAAGGTTTTATTAGACACAGATACCCTTTCGGCAATTATGCGAAAGAATACTCTTGTGCTACTTAAGGCACGAGCCTATTTGACTGAGCATGGCCAGTTTACTCTATCCATCATCACACGATTTGAAATCCTTCGTGGTCTAAAGGTGAAAGGAGCAACCAAGCAGGAAATGACCTTTGATCGTTTCTGCACAAGGAACATCATTTTACCTATCATGGATGCCACTGTCGTCAAAGCAGCAGAAATCTATGCAGACTTGCACAGGCGTGGAGTATTGATCAGTGATGCGGACATCTTGATCGCGGCTTCTGCCTTCGTATACAGTTTAGGGGTTGTTACCAATAATGAAGAGCACTTCAGACGGATTGAGGGCCTTCATGTGGATAACTGGTTAAAGTAAGGGTCGGCGCAAAATAACTAAACGATGAACAGGAGGAATAAATATGAAATCGTACCTGAAGACGTTAATTGTGTCCTTCACATTACTGTTCGCGGTGGGCTGTGGGCTTACAACTCCAAGCGTAATGAACACAACAAGCAAGCAGTTTACCCCAACCAACCCTGATGCGGTAAAGATTTACCTAACCGACAAGCCTACTAAATCTTTTGAAGAAATCGGCTGTATTAGTAAACCTTAACTGAAACCCAAGGAGAGAAGAATGCTTTCCGATGTCCCTTATAATTTATACTTTGCACTGTCCGGCATACTCTTTACCATCGGGGCGATAGGGGCAATTACGAGGAGGAATGCGATAATTGTCTTCATGTGCATCGAATTGATGTTGAATGCGGTAAATCTTGCATTTATCGCGGGAGGAAACATGCTTTCCTCTATGGATGGGACGATATTTGTATTTTTCATCATGACCGTTGCCGCCGTGGAAGCCGCCGTCGGACTGGCGATATTTGTCATGATCTTTCGTCTGAAGCAAACGATAAATCTTGATGAGATCAATTTACTGAAAGGATAAAAGAGGGGGCAAATGGCTGACTACATCTGGCTCATACCTGTATTCCCCGCCGTAGGTTTTATTATTAACGGATTATTGGGGAAAAAGACCTCAAGAACGTTTGTCGCCTGGGTTGCCTGTCTTTCCATCTTTCTTTCTTTTCTCGTCTCGGCGGCGATATTTTACGAGTTTTTGCACCTCCCGCCTGCAAGCAGAATCTTTGAAAAAGATATCTTCGACTGGATAACCTCCGGCGAATTTAGCGTGCCGATCGGTTTCCGGATAGATGCCCTCTCTGTTATCATGTGCCTCGTGGTCACGGGAGTAGGGTTTCTTATCCATGTTTACTCTGCGGGATATATGCACGATGACGCCGGTTTTGCACGATATTTCACCTATCTCAATCTCTTTGTCTTCATGATGCTCCTCCTGGTTACGGGCAACAATCTCCTCCTCATGTTCGTAGGATGGGAGGGAGTTGGCCTCTGTTCATACCTCTTGATAGGTTTCTGGTACGAGAAGGATTCCGCCTCCAATGCCGGTAAAAAGGCATTCATTGTCAATAGAATCGGAGATTTCGGTTTTCTCCTCGGAATATTTCTCCTCTTTGTAAGTCTGGGAAGCCACGGTGTCTGGACGTTGAAATTTTCAGAGATTCAGCCGCATGCCCACCTCCTTAGCGCCTCTGTCGTTACATTGATCACCCTCTTGTTTTTTGTAGGCGCCACGGGAAAGTCGGCACAGATCCCCCTCTACGTGTGGCTGCCCGATGCCATGGAAGGCCCGACGCCGGTGAGTTCCCTCATCCATGCGGCAACCATGGTAACTGCGGGCGTATATATGATTGCAAGACTTAACTTTCTCTACAGTATGGCGCCGGATACCATGTTTGTCGTGGCGCTGATAGGGGCGCTTACCGCGATGTTCGCCGCCTCCATCGGTTTTGCCCAGTACGATATCAAGAGGGTATTGGCCTATTCCACGATCAGTCAACTCGGCTTTATGTTTGTTGCCGTGGGTGTGGGAGCGTATGCGGCCGGCATCTTCCATCTGATGACCCATGCCTTCTTTAAGGGCCTTTTATTTCTCGGCGCGGGAAGTGTAATGCATGCCATGAGCGGCGAACTCGATATGAGGAACATGGGCGGATTGAGGAAAAAGATTCCCATTACCTATGTAACATTTTTTATCGCTTGTCTGGCTATAGCGGGAATACCAGGCTTCTCCGGTTTCTTCAGTAAGGACGAGATCCTGTGGAAGGCCTTCAGTTCCGGGAATATGGTGGTATGGCTGATAGCGGCAATCACGGCGGGGATGACGGCATTTTATATGTTCCGGCTGCTCTTGAGCACCTTTCATGGCCAGTGCCGGGCATCAGAAGAAGTTAAACATCATATCCACGAGTCTCCCAAGATCATGACCGTACCCCTGATGATCCTTGCCTTTCTCTCCTTAGTGGGGGGGTATGTCGGGGTGCCCCATATCCTCGGCGGGGAGAACCGCTTTGAAAAATTTCTCGAACCGGTCTTCGGCCCGGCCGGGCATACCGCATCTGCATCTGCATGGAATTTAGACTTTATAAGCAAAGCATGGGCGGGGGAAGGAGCTGCTCACAATGCTTCTTCAGAACTAAATTTGATGATCCTCTCTGTCGTTATCGCCTTTATCGGCATCTATATCGCCTACCTGTTCTATATCAAAAAGCCCGACCTGCCAAAGCAGTTTGTAGAGAAATTTTCCGGTTTCTATCACACGGTACATCACAAGTATTTTGTAGATGAGATCTACTTTACCCTCTTTGTGAGAAGCCTTCTGGGAATAGGCCGGTTCCTTTTACGGGTTGTGGATGAAAGAATTATTGACGGAATGGTAAACGGGACCGGACACCTGATGAGGGGTATCGGCAGTATCATCAGGCGCATCGAAACCGGTTATGTGCAGGGATATGCCTTTGGCATGATCTTAGGAGCGATCATCGTGGTAGGTTACCTCATCTGGATAGGCTGAAGGCTGTAGGCTGTGACTAATAGTCTTCAGTCTTCAAGCCTAAACAACCTGAGAAGTTGCAAAATAGGGGCTTTTAAATGACTGATATGACCTTTCCTCTACTTAGTATCTTGATCTTTCTCCCCCTGGCGGGGGCTGTGGTACTTTTTTTAGCGCCGAGAAAGAACGCTCTTTTTATCAAAACATTTACCCTCATCTGCACCCTGATGGAATTTGTCATATCTCTTCCGCTTTATTGCAATTTTGACGAAAAAACGGCCGGTATGCAGTTTGTGGAAAAGATGGACTGGTTCCCGGAATGGGGAGTGAGCTACTTTATCGGGATAGATGGTATCAGCGTCCTCCTCGTGTTGCTGACAACCTTTCTTACCATTCTCTGTGTCCTCTGCTCCTGGAATGATATCAAGGAGAAGGTCAAAGAGTTCTATATAGCCTTCCTTTTCCTGGAGACGGCGATGATCGGCGCACTCTGCGCCCTTGATCTTGTCCTCTTCTATATCTTCTGGGAATTGATGCTCGTGCCTATGTATCTTTTGATCGGTGTCTGGGGAGGGCCAAGACGTATATATGCGGCGATAAAATTCTTCCTCTTTACGATGGTGGGAAGCGTCCTTATGCTTCTTGCCATCATGGCGCTCTACTTCCATAATTATCATGAGACCGGCATATACACGTTTAATCTCCTGGAACTCTATAAATCTAATATCCCGATAGCGAAACAGTACTGGCTT
>MNZP01000061.1 GCA_001873675.1 Syntrophaceae bacterium CG2_30_49_12
TCAGGTTGTCAGGTTCACGGTTCAGGGTTCACGGCTGATTGGCTTGCGCTCTTCATATTTCTCGAGATAGCCAGCAATAGGAATCCACGTCTAACCTTGAACCGTGAACCCCGGAACTTTGAACCTGAATAGTTACAAATCATTTTGCTTGAAGAAAATGCTCAGGAGGTCAACCAATTTCTCGATACGATCCAGAAGGCGGGAGTCAAGCGTGTCATTGCAGATATGGATGCTGCGATCTCGTCTCCGTCGGAACAAATCATTATGGCTGCTCGCCGGCTTGTCAAAATATGCAAGAAAAGAGGGATGTGGCATCAAGTGGGTGCAAGTGGCATTCAGGGGTTTCCTGAGGTCGGGTTTAGGCAACGAGTACTCAGAAGAAAACCCCAATTCATCCGTAGGGTCATGTCAATCAAGAAATGTCATTTCGACCGCAGGGAGAAATCTAAGATTTCTCAGTCGTGAAGACTCCTTCGAAATGACAGAGTATCGTTGACATGACAGTAGGGTCTTTGATATCCTTGGGATGATATCATAATGGGTACAGTGTTTATAAAGCGTAGGGAACTATGTTCAGCACATGAGGCAGCCAAACCGGCCTGGCTGGTTTGGCTGCCTCATGTGCTTGTGGCTTGCTGGCTGCTTTATCTGGGTATCTCGATATGGCAGCATGTCCTGCATAGCGTGCAGCCCCCTCTTTATGATCCACTCGGCTATATGCAGAAAGCCATGCACTTTTGGCAGGCTCTCGAACGGGGAGAGTTGTTTAATCCGTTAAACCTTGAACCTACAAATCGGCCACCGGGCACTATTCTAATGTCTTACCCGTTCGGGTTTACACCCGATTTTCACGGATTTCACTTCCGGTCTGTATTTTTGCCTATCCTGTGTACGGTGGCTGCTGTTTATATTGTGGCTGCTACAACCCGGGAAAGAACCTCCAACTGGTGGGTGGCAGCTATTGCTCTTTTGTGTTCCTCCCTTCCCATGTTCTATCATTTCGATTATATTGAAAGCATGTATAACACAACCGGATGGGGTTTAGTTGACAACTTTCAGGCAGGTATTGCCGCCATGGCAACTGCGGCAACTGTGAGAAGCCTGATGACACGGTCATTGCTATGGCTGTTATTCGGCGCCTTGCTGGCAGCCTTTACGCTTTTAATCAAACCATCCGGCCTAATGATCATGGCACTGATGGGCTTGATATGGATCATGTTTGTTGCATTGGAGTGGTTTCGGGCGTCGAAACACAATCCCCATGATTCTTCTTTGCGGGCTTATGTATTCAAGGGTGGATCAAGTATTTTAATCATTTATATCTGCATCACTGCTCTCTGTGTCTTTTCGGGCTATCTTTCTAAGAGCAACTTTGCGTATGCGCAACAGGCATTGAAAGTAATGCGCGATATGCTTCAGCTTCCATTTCAGCAAATCCCAATATTGTTTCACAACAGTTCGGGAGAAGCGTTGCCTTTATGGGTGATTTGGGTGGGCATGCTATTTATGTATCGCTTTCTGACTGCCAGGGAAGGTGACGAGCCTTTGCCGGTCGGAGTGTTGGGGCTGTTGGTGGGTAGCCTGTTCGTGTGGAGTTTAGGGGCGTGGTATTGGCTCGTAGCGCAAGCGGGAGGCAGCCAAATCCGGTATTTCTATCCCTTCATGCTGATGGGGGTAGTTTGCATGATTCCTTCGGCTTTGTATATTTGGCCACAGGTCAACCGAATTATTCGCAAAATTTTAATGGCTATATGCTTCTTGCCGGCGCTGAATATTGGGTGGTTGCTGGCGGCGGGGGATAGTCCGTCAATCACCTGGCAAAAAAAAGCTGGTGTCAGTATTTCAGTAGGAATAGACAGGGAAGAAGTGCGACAGGCTTACACCTTTCTACATGAATTGCGAAAAGTGAAAAAGGATGCGAAAGTTTATTCTTTTTCAAACGGGGTGCCACTCTACATTTTTGAAAATGTGGGAACGTATGAGGAAATTATACATCCAGAACTGCCTGTTTTTCGTTCAGTAATTCCGCAGGATTGGGTGCGTGGGTTTGCTGTTCGGGTTGACGAGATACTCTCCTGCGATTATATTCTTATCAGGAAAGTCGGGAGTTCAGACGCAGGCGGCTTGTTGCCACTCAAAAAGCTTGATTCATTTGGCGCCGAAAGTTTAGCATTTCAGATCTGGTTATCTACATTGAATGCACAGTCTGGAGTTGAGACGGTTTCAGATGGTCAGGTATTGCGCTTGCTGCGCATTATTGACAGAAATGCGCTTAATCACGCTATTGACACATTTGTTTCAGCCCGCTCCTGGCGCGCCGAGTTTCTTGAAGCAAATCGGCCGGTATGGTGGAGCGCAGAGGAAGTATCCGCCTACCCCGGTGTTTTTGCTGCTGAAGAAATTGACTTTGGGGGGATATATAAACTGCATGCATTGTCAATTAGCCGTACCTCTGACGGGGTAAAAATTGATGTCTGGTGGGAAGAACTTCGTCACGAAGAAGCGAACAACCAGCGCTACCTGTTTTTTCACCTTGTCGATAAATCGGGTAAGATCATTTATAATCAGCAAATTGAACTCTTCCCGTATAAGCTTTTGGATGCGGAGAAAAGATGGCGGCATGGCGAGACTACATTTAATGATGTGCTGTCTGATGGTAATCTGACGTCTCTTGCCTTCGGAATATACCAGCCGAGCGGTCAGTTTCTTCTGGCTGACAAAAAAATGCTGACGGACTGGGAGGGGCGGCGTGTTTTAGTCCCCTTGAGCGCAATTTCTGATACTGTCAGGAAATGATTAACTCGTAAAGTATACGCGGACCATCTCCGGCTACCCCTTTTTACAGTTTGATTATTACTCCGGCAATTAAACATATCAAATGTCATGCCGGACTTGATCCGGCATCCACGCTAATTCTGGATTCCGGCTTTCGCCGGAATGACGGGGTTGACATGTATTGTTGCCGGAGTAATAATATGGAAAATGACAAGGAATCTATGGACGGGGAAAATATTTTCGCAAAAGAACACGAAAGTTACGCCAGGCATCGGGCGGAGCATTGGGATAAACTTGCCCGTCGTCCTTCCGGCGCTCTCACCAGTCATTACCGCAATCGGTTAGCCGAAATCTATAGCCATGTTGCCGGTGAATGCGAAAGCGTCCTTGAACTGGGATGCGGTCGGGGAGAGCTGCTTAAAGCCCTGAATCCACGTGAGGGTGTCGGGGTAGATTTATCGGAGCAAATGATTGTGGAGGCGCAGCGCCGTCACCCAAAACTTCAATTTATCTGCGGCGATGCCCAGACGGTCGACCTGGGTGATGTAACCTTCGACATGATCATTTTGTCTGACCTGTTGAATGATTTATGGGATGTTCAGGCTGTGCTGATGCATATCAGGCGTTATTGCAGCGAAAAAACCAGAATCGTATTAAACGTGCAGAGCCATGTCTGGGAATCCATACGTCGTCTCGCACAAACGCTGGGCCTGGTTACACCCGTAATGCCTCAGAACTGGCTTACGCCAATCGATGTTCGCAATCTGGTCGAATTGTCGGGGTTTGATCTTGTGCGACGCTGGGAGGAAGTCCTCAGTCCACTAGCTATTCCGCTGTTTGCTCGGCTGTGTGATCGGGTTCTGGTCAGGATGCCTTTTGTTCGGAATGCGGCGCTGGCAAATTTTTACATATTGCGCATTCACCCCCAAGCGATGAAGAGGGCGCTTGCGCCGACCGTTTCCGTGATCATCGCCGCCAGAAATGAGGCTGGTCATATCGATGAACTGTTGCGGCGTATTCCTGAAATGGGTTCTCATACGGAGATTATTTTTGTCGAGGGTAATTCCACCGATGATACTTATGGGGTGATCAAACGAGTCATTGCCGATTCCGTCAGAGACTGCCGTTTACTCAAACAACCGGGCAAGGGGAAAGGTGATGCCGTGCGTACCGGGTTTGAAGCCGCAAAGGGCGATATCCTGATGATCCTGGATGCGGATATCACCGTTCCTCCCGAGGATCTACCCCGGTTTTTCGATGTGCTGTCTTCCGGAATCGGGGAATTCGCAAATGGCGTGCGCCTCGTTTATTCCATGGAAGACGACGCCATGCGCTTTTTTAATGTCCTGGGAAATAAATTTTTCGGATGGGCCTTTGGCTGGCTCCTGGGGCAACCCATCAGGGATACGCTTTGCGGGACGAAAGTTCTCTGGGCAAGCGATTATCGCAAGATTTCCAGAGGCAGAAGTTACTTTGGTGATTTCGATCCTTTTGGCGATTTCGACCTGCTGTTTGGCGCTGCCAGACTGAACCTCAAGATTGTGGAGGTCCCTATCCGCTACCGTAAACGTCGCTATGGAGAAACCAATATTCAACGCTGGCGGCATGGCTGGCTGCTTCTGAAAATGGTGGTTTTTGCCGCGCGGCGGATCAAGTTTCGGTGAAGGTGTCATGCCTTTCTGGTCGGAAATACTGGCGCATCCTTTGACGAGAGGAATGTCCCTGGATGATCCAAAAACGACGGAATTACGAACGCGCATCATCAGGGAGAAGGGTTTTCTCCGTCAGATCTATGAGGAATGGTACCGACTGCTGATTGGTCATATTCCTGATGGAGGCGGGGCAGTCCTGGAGATAGGTTCCGGCGGCGGTTTCTTGAAGGAATACCATAAGGATGCACTTGCTTCGGAGGTATTTTTCACACCTCATGTCGATGTTGTTTTTAACGCCATGACGATGCCATTCAAGGCGGCATCATTGAAGGCAATATTGATGGTGGACGTTTTGCACCATATCCAGGAGCCGGCGCTGTTTTTTAGCGAGGCGGCCCGTTGCATGACGAAAGGCGGTCGTTGCCTGTTAATAGAGCCATGGAATACGCCCTGGGCAAGATGGGTTTATCAGCATCTTCATCATGAGCCGTTTAATCCCGATGGCGGATGGGGCATTCCGTCCACCGGTCCCTTGTCCGGCGCAAATGGCGCTTTGCCCTGGATCCTTGTCGAGCGCGATTACGACCTTTTTTGCCGGCGGTTTCCGGAATGGCGCATTTCGCTCGTTACTCCCATGATGCCGTTAGTCTACCTTCTATCCGGAGGAGTTTCTCTACGTTCTCTGATGCCGGCTTGGACCTATCAATGGATTCGCCGCATGGAAGGGAGCATTATCGGCATGGAGCGCAAGTGCGGAATGTTTGCCTTCATCATTCTTGAGCATTTGTAATATTAAGAAGTTATCTCCTTACCCATATGGGATTACTTTTATTCCGGAACTCTATGTGCTTCGTAACTATTCAGCCACCAAGGCACAAAGACCCAAAGAGAAGATGGATATAAATTGAATAACGGAGTTTTCTCATTAATTTCAATGTGCCATGCATTAAAAAGGCTATTATAAAGAATAATTCTATAATCTTGGTGTCTTGGTGCCTTTGTGGCAAGATACCTGAGTAGTTACAAAAATAGTTCTTTAGGTATGTTCAGTTCTTAGAGGG
>MNZP01000172.1 GCA_001873675.1 Syntrophaceae bacterium CG2_30_49_12
TGTCTCTGAAGGACGACAGGGCATTGATCATTACTTCAAGTTCTATAACCATGAGAGGCCTCACCAGTCTCTCAATTATCAGACCCCGGAGGAGGTCTACTTTCAAAGAGCGGCATGAACAGGAAGAGAAAAAAGACGCCATCCCTCTCTTCCGGAATGAATAACTTCAGACCCCAAAGTGTAACTTAAATATCTTAAAAAATTGTCTTGACAAAGGGGTCCACCTTATGCCATTAAAAAGGCTATTATAAAAAATTAATTCTATAATCTTGGTGCCTTTGTGGCAAGATACCTGAGTAGTTACACATTTTAAATCATTTCGTGAATATCCTTGAATAATAACTCCTTTTCCCAGCAATCAGAGAGCAGCAAATTTACCAGAAGACTATTTCTCAAATGCGCTGGTTTTCTTGGTTTTTTTGCATGTACTTACACCGCCTTAGGCTGGAAAGATGTCCTTGCCAAGCCTCTTCCCGGCGCTGATTTTACTAGAAATGGCCTTGGCGCTCCTTTTGGCATCTCCTTAGATTCAGCAGGTAACATATACGTGACAGACCCGGCCCGCTATCAGGTCCGTGTTTATGACGGAACCGGAGCCTTCCGATATTCCTTCGGGCAACCGGGAAAGACCCTGGGGAAGCTGAATTATCCCAGAGGTATCGCCGTTGACGGACAGGACCGCATCTTCGTTGTTGATGCTAACAATGGAAGGGTTCAGGTTTTTGACAGGGAAGGGAAGGTTATTTACGTAATCGGCAGTCTCGGCGCCGCTGCTGGTTTCTTTTATACCCCTCAGGGAATTGCCGTAGATCAGGAAGGGAAAGTATACATTGCAGATACCAGAAACCATAGAGTCCAGGTCTTCCGGGGCATGGCAGTCGAGATGGTCATTGGAAAATTGGGAGACAGAGAAGAGGAGTTCAGGTTGCCCACCGCGGTTGCGGTGAGTGAGGACGGGAGGATATGGGTGGTTGACAGCAAGCATGGCAAGGTCAAGCTCTTCGACCGACAGGGAAGGTTTCTCGGCAGCATCGGACGGCAGGGGAGCGGCAAAGGAGAATTCAACAATCCCCAGGGAATCGCCATGGATAAGGTGGGTAATATCTACGTCTCAGATACGGGGAACAATCGTATTCAGAAGTTTACAAGAGATGGAAATTTCGTCGCTTCCTACGGCAGGCAGGGGAGTAAAGAGGGAGAATTTAACAAGCCGGCGGGCATCTATGCCGGTGATATGAAAATATACGTAGCCGATACTTTTAATAGGCGAATTCAGATACTAAAGATCGTCTCTTAGTTCATAGGAGTTTATCTGTAATACCTCCGGCCACGACGGAGCGTGGCCCTCCAAAGGAATAAGCAAAATGATTTATGGGTTCATGGAGTGGGTTACACTCCTTTTTCTTATAGCCTTTTATTTCAGCATCGAGATCTACCAGGCACGGAGCCGGCAGGGGGGCAGGATTATCTCTTTTCATGATTCCCCTCTTCCCCTGAGAGAATTGCTGGGAGTCAAGGCGAGGATTGAACTGGAAAACGGAGAGATTGTTGATGCGGATATCTCCGGTTGTAACCTTTGTATGGGAAGATTCGAGGTGGGGGACCGTGTGTATCTGTGCCGGGGAAAGGACGGATACGTAGTCAATCTCCCGTTATTGGCGGGAACCAGACGGAAGAAAGGTGATTTCTTCGCCGCTTCCCGCTGCAGAAGAGAAAAAACCGCAAGCCCGGCAATAAACGGCAGATAGAAAATGGAAATTTTAGGCTACATTACTCTCACCATCTTCATCGCAGCTATGCTCCTGATGCTGTTCAGGAAGCTGAATTTCCCCGTGCAGACGGTGCTTATCGCCGTTTCTCTGATATGTCTTGTTGTCGGCGCCGTATTCAGGTCCTTTACCGAAGGTTGGGTCGGGGTGATACTCTTGCCCAACGAAATGATAGGAGGGATCATCCTCCATCCGATAACGGCCCTCCTCGCAGGTCTCTTCCTCTCCGGGGCCTTAACCGCCTCCGGTGGATTCGGCGCCTTAAAGATACTGATAAACAAACTCCGCAAAACCCCTATCGGGCTGGCCGGAACCCTGGTCATACTGATTCAGCTCCCCGTAATAGCCTCTTTGCCCTGTGGCAGGATTATAGGGGCCGCTCTCCTTCCCCTTCTTTTTGCCTTTGGCTTTGAAGGGGGGATGGGGTTGTTGACCAGAGCCCAGTTAATTGTCCTGATCGGTTCCTTCGCGAGGAACGCCTTTGGCTCATGTGGGCCGTCGCCAATCGGCGGTGTCGGCCAGATCGGGGAAGGATTCTTAGGCGCCTTCTTCCCCACCGCATCCGAGGGAATTCTCCGGGCGCCACAGGCCTTTTCTCTGATGTTAGGTACGGCAATAACCGCCCTTTTTCTCAAGTTCATCTCCATGAAACTCTACCCGAAAGATGTTTCACTTAGAGACCTTCCGGAGGGAGGAATGGAAAAGAAGAGAGAAAGCGAGGTCAGGGGTTCCTTCCGGGGATATCTTTCTTTAATGATCTTTCTTGCCTCCTTGCTTATCAGTATCTTTCAGCCCTTCGGTAAGATGCCCGTGCAAACCGTCCTTGTCGCCGGGGGGATCCTGGTGATTATCCTCTGCCGGATCACGATTCGGGACATGATGGGTGGCATTATCCTGCTACCCGTTTCGGCGATGGCGGCAGGTTTTCTGGCCGCAGGAGCTCTGGCCGCTACCGGTGGATTCAACGCCCTGGGCAATATCCTGAAGGGCTTCTCCAACATCCCTTTTCTCGGCATTGCCGGGATGCTGGCGATATTCGTGCAGATTCAGACCATTTTACCCCTGTCCTGCAGCCGTATCTTGACCGCCGCTTTGGTCCCTGTGCTCTATCTCTTTGGACCGGCGAAGTTCGATCTCATTACCTGGCCCCAACTGGCGATCGTGATGGCTGCCTACATGATAAACGCCACCACCTCCTGCGGGCCTTCCCCCCTTGGTGGGGCAGGGATGATGGCCGAGGGAACCATGCGCGCTGAAACCGGTTATATCAAGGGCGCCTTCACCTTCTCCTCTATGGCTGTCATGGCCCCTCTGGCGGCTATCTACATGAAATTTCTAACTCTCTCTTCCTTTCCCGCCTCCGGCTTACAATTTGAGAGAAATGTCTGGATGATCATAGGGTTTACCGTCATCATCTTTGCTGCTAACGCTATCATGATTAAACTTACCAATATCTTTCTGTCCGGTAATGTTAATAGAGACTGGTGGTATCAATTACTGGGCTTTGTGATCCCCGGGGCGATAGGAGGGGCGATCCTTGCCTTTTGTTTATACGAAACGGCTTTTCTTCCTATTATTCAGGGAACCATCGGTGGGATCATTGCTGCGCTGCTGATCGGCCTGATGGTTCCAAAACGTCTCGGTCCGACGGAAACAGTAGAATAGTCATAAGTCGTAAGTCATAAGTCGGGAGCCAGAATCACTGGCAACTGACGTAACTGAAGGATTTTTACATAACGACATAAATAATGACGCATACAGAGCGTCAGAACAAAGCAGACCAAGGAGCGAGGAAGTCGAGGAACGAGACGTACTTGAGTAGTACGTCGCAGTGACGAGACGACGAGTAACGCAGGTATGCAAAGTTATGACGCTCTGTATAGGTGTAGAAGTAGTGTTTACTTATATTACATTTACATTTGTAGGCGGTTTATCGGGGGCGATAATAGCCTTTGCCCTGGATATGAAGAGCCCCAAGGAGATTATTCAGGGAGCGGTGGGGGGAATAATCGCCGGTTTCTTAATGTCCCTGATGTTACCCCAGTAAGGGTTCAATGTTCAGGGGTCAGGGGTTCGTAAAATGCCTAATAATTATCTTAAACCGTTGAACCGTGAACCGTTGAACCGTGAACCGTTGAACCGTGAACCGTGAACCGTTGAACCCTGAACCGTTAAGAGGAGATATGGCAGACCAGGATAAAGACCAGAAAGACAAAACTGAGAAGAAGCGCCAGAGGGACGATTCAGCGCAACCGGTAGTCCTCCCCGGTATTCACCGCTACCAGTTTTTTTCCAATCTGAAAGATCGGGCGCTGACGAAAAACCTCAATCGTCTCATGATGTTCGGTATCATTACCACCCTGGGGGTGGATATTATAAAACCCCTCTTTAGAGGGTTGACCCAGACGATCTACTGCTATGAGTGCCGGGCCTGTTATGCAACACAGGATAACTGCCCTGTCGGCATCCCCTTTCAGGCGGAACTTGTCGTTGCATCACGGGTTTCCGACTACCGGCGGTTTATAAACAACGGCGGGCTAAAGTGTGTGAGATGCGGAAACTGCACCAGCTTCTGTGTCCAGTATATCGAGCTTCAAGAGGTCTTCGGACAGATGCAGACGATTACCATGGATGCCATCAGGAAGGGAAAGGTGCCAAAGGGAGTGCTTGTCAGGGCCATGGAGGAGGGGCTTGTGGGAAGGGATTTCATCGCCGATGTGGCAGACGTTTTGGGAAAGAGAACTTAGGTAAGGAAATATGCCGGTATCAAGGGGGACAAGACTTGCAATCCTGACTATTGTGGCCGCCGTGGTCCTTCCTGGCGCCAGATTAATCCTGGGGACCATGCTCTTCGTTATCCTGCTGGTTAAATCTTATGGCCCCTGGCGAAGGGAAGGCAGACCTTACTTTAAATATCTTCTCCTATTTCTTGTCGTTATCGTCATTGGTTATACCTATGCAGCCCTCAAAGTCAGGATGGTCAATGAGTATCGTCTCACCCATAAACCTGTCGGCGAGATGATGTCAAAAGTGGCTGATGGGATATACGAGGGTAAGGGAAAGGGTTACCGGGCGCCTATAGAGGTGCGGGTTACCGTGGACGACCACAGGATAAAGGGTATAGAGATAATAAGTTACCGGGACCTCGCGGCGGTAAGGTCGACTACCGTAGCGCAACTTCATGAAAAGATACTGGAAAAGGGAAGGATAGACGGGGTCAACATAGAGCCGGATCTTCTCAGGGGGGCTGTTTATACCTCTTACGGCTTTATCTCCGCCATAGAAGATGCGCTGGTAAAGGGTATTAAGGATTACCCGAGGGCCGGTTTATTTGCCGCCACCTTCCTTAATGTGGTGATAGGCGCCCCTCCGGACAGGTTTACCATCAACGCCCTGGCTATTATATTTGCCGTTTTTCTGGTTTTTGACTATTCCCTGCAATCGGTTCTTACCAAGGATACCGGTCAGACCCTCACCTGTTACAACTGTGCCATGTGTGTGGGCGTCTGTCCGGTAAAGATGGTAGAGGGGCGCCAGTTTCCCATGGACCTGGTTCTGGCGGCAAGGTTAGGAGACTATGAAACTGTGGAGAGGCTTTCCAAATACTGTGTCGGATGCGGCAGGTGCGCGGCAAAATGCCCGGCGGGAAATTCAGGTCCCAGTATAATATCCGCTGCGATCAGGGC
>MNZP01000199.1 GCA_001873675.1 Syntrophaceae bacterium CG2_30_49_12
GCATAAAGATTGTGCCATGATTCTCGGAAAACCTGTGATTGCATGTCCTGCAACGAAGCAAACGGGTCTTGTTTTTGCCGTACCGTGTACTGGTGGTAATGTTTCCTTCCCCCCTGATTTCATAGTTTAAACATTTTGGGTTCGGGCAAAAATGATCACTGAGATCGGCCATGTCATCCTCCTCTCCGTTAAGGGTTTTTGAGATTGTACCCAACAAAAAGGGGGATGGCAAGAAAAATCTAACAATGATTAGGTGACACTACCCATATCTGTAAGGAGACTAAAATAAGATGGCAAGGATAAAGAGAAGCGTAACTGCCAAGAAGAAGAGAAGAAAGATCTTGAAAATGGCAAAGGGATTTTTCGGCGCCAGGAGTCGGCTGTTGAAAACAGCTACAGAAGCCGTAGATAGAGCCATGAAGTATGCCTATAGAGATAGGAGGACAAGGAAGAGAGGTTTCAGAAAATTGTGGATTGCGCGTATCAACGCCGCTGCCCGTCTTAATGATATATCATACAGCCGGTTGGTTGATGGCATGAAAAAGGCGGGGATGGCGATAGACAGGAAGATACTGGCCGATCTGGCCATTCATGATCCCCAGGCATTTTCAGAGATTATTAACCTTGCCAAAGATAGACCGGCAGCATGATGGAAGATCTCGAAGAGCTGCGAATAAAGGCGGAAGTGGAGTTAAGTCTCGCAAAGACACAACCGAAAGGGATAGAGAAGAACTCCTCCGCTGTGAAGGGATCATCCTGCCAGAGACAGGCAAGACGCGTTCTATGGTGAAGAATTGCTTGAAAAAGTTCATATTTTTGATATATATACACAGATCTCGGAGGAGAAGAAAGTCAGCTATCACGTATGGAATTAGTTAGAGGAGGAGAGAGATGACAAAGATTGATATCATCCAAAATGTATCTGGTAAATTAGGATTTTCGAAGAAAGATTCTGCAAAAATCGTGGAGTCGGTGTTTGACATTATGAAAGGCTGTCTGGAGCGAGGTGAAAAGTTAAAGATTTCCGGTTTTGGCAATTTTATTGTTAAGGGGAAAAAGTCACGCCGGGGCAGGAACCCCCAGACGGGTGATGCTATAGAGATATCTGCTCGAAAAGTGCTGACTTTTAAATCAAGTCAGGTGCTCCGCAGGACGCTGAATGAATAATGAGAAAGAAATTAATTCCAAACATAAAATTCTAAATGCCATCCAACCTGAAGTACAAATCATATAATCTAAACTTACGGATATTTGTTTACGATTTCTGGCTACCATTGCAAATTTAGCATTTTAAGGCAAGCGAGACGCCCGTCCTGCTATGGGATTCTATATGGATATACCGAACAAAGCGTATTTTCGTATCGGGGAGGTCAGCAAGATACTCGGTGTTAAGCCTTATGTGGTAAGGTACTGGGAATCTGAGTTCAAAACGGTAAAGCCTGTTCGTACAAAGTCCGATCAGCGGCTCTACAGGAAAAAGGACGTCCAGGAACTGGTAATTATTAAAAATCTTCTCTATACGGATCATTTCACCATCAGTGGCGCAAAAAAACAATTATTAAAAAAAATGGAAGCCGAAGCAGTATGCACTGATGAAGATAGGAATCGGGAACGATTGATAGAAATTAAAAGAGGATTGCAGCAGATCAGAAATATGGTGAGTTGAACTACAATACTCCCCAAAAACTGAACAAATGGATATTTTAAAGAAAAGCATTACATCAATAATCACGAGGATATTCTCCGCCAGGGATCAGTCCCGTCTGGAGAGAGAGATCCAGTCCATTATTGACGCAGGGGAGGAAAGTGGACTGATAGATCCCCATTCAGGCGAGATGATCCAGAGTATCCTTGAATTCAGAGACACCGTTGTCAGAGAGGTCATGATTCCAAGGACAGAAATCGTTGCCATCAGCAGCTCTGCGGCGATTGAAGAGATTCTTGACCTGATCATTAAGTATGGTCATACGAGGATGCCCGTCTACCGCGGCAATGTAGACAATATCGTCGGCATCTTGAACGTGAAAGACCTCCTTAAATTCTGGTCAAAGCCGGTAAGGGAAAGCGATATCATCTCCTGCCTCAGAAGTTCCTATTATATCCCGGAAACAAAGAACATTCACCTTCTCCTCCATGAGTTAAAACAAAAAAAGTACCACATGGCGATTGTGATTGACGAGTACGGGGGGACATCGGGACTTGTCACCCTCGAAGATTTAATAGAAGAAATTGTCGGGGAGATTCACGATGAGCACGATATAGAAGAAGGGGGCTTTGTGGAGCTTACCGATGGTTACACTCTCGTTGACGGCAGAATGGAGATTGAGAAAATTGAAGATTACTTTGATATTAAGTTTTTCGAGGGAAAATTTGAGACACTCGGGGGATTAATCCTTTCCGTGATCAAAAAAATCCCGGTGGCAGGAGAGATTATTTACATAGATAATTTTGAAATGATCATAGAATCGGCGGATGAGCGGAGTATTAAAAAGGTCAAGGTCCGAAGAGTGAACAGTGAACAGGGGATTCAGTAAAAATACGCTCTTTTTAGCTCTTGCCTCCGGGTTCCTCATTTTTCTCTCCTTTCCCAAGTTTGGAACGGGGATACTGGCCTGGGTTTCCCTTGTCCCCCTTTTATATGCCCTAAAAGGGAAGCGCATCAAAGACGGACTGGCTATCGGTTTTATTGCCGGTCTTGTGTCCTATATCGGCATCATCTACTGGGTTACATTCGTTGTAGTGCACTATGGTTACCTGCCCTATTATGTGGGCATTTCCGCCATGCTGCTCCTGGCAGCCTACCTCAGTGTTTATATAGCCCTTTTTGCCGCTGGCATCATTTACTTTAAAGAAAGGGGTATTCCCCAGATTCTGGCGGCGCCTCTTTTATGGACCTGCCTCGAATACGGCAGGTCTCATCTGCTTACCGGTTTTCCCTGGGAGAATCTGGCTTACTCACAATACTTATGGAAACCCATGATCCAGGTGGCTGACATAACCGGCATCTATGGGATTACCTTTCTCATCGTTTTGGTCAATGTTGTTTTTTATGACTTGTTATCATATCGGCGGTCGGCAATCGGCGGTCGGCAATCGGGAAAGCGCCTGCTCATGGAAGTTACGGCAGGATGTACTCTGGTCTTAATCTGCTATTTCTATGGCATCTTGCGCATCGAGGAGATCAGGAGGGCTCTCCGGGGAGCAGAAGCAATGGGGGTTGTCCTTGTTCAGGGGAATATTGATCAGAGTATTAAATGGAATCCCCGGTATCAGGAGGAAACTTTAAACATCTATAAATTACTCTCCCTTCAGATGTCGCCATCAAGATCAGGGGCAGGGGCAGGCTTGACCGTCTGGCCGGAGACTGCCATGCCCTTTTATTTTCAAGATATGGACGATTTACATAGAAAAGTGACGGATATTGCAAAGGTATCCGCGGACAGGCTGCTGTTCGGAAGCCCCGGTTATCTGGGGAAGGAGGACAATCTATCCCTTTTCAACAGCGCTTTTCTCCTTTCGCCGGAGGGAAAGGTCCTCGGACGCTACGATAAGGTTCATCTGGTACCCTTCGGCGAGTACGTGCCCTTGAGGAAAATTTTTCCTTTTATCGGCAAATTGGTGGTGGGTGTAGGAGACTTCAGCTCCGGCAAGGGATTTTACCCCCTATCAATGAATAGTCATAAACTGGGCATACTGATATGTTACGAGGGGATACTTCCCGAGGTAAGCCGGGCATATAAGAAGAGAGGGGCAGACCTGCTTGTAAATATAACCAATGATGCCTGGTTTGGCAGGACATCAGCCCCCTTTCAACATTTATCCATGACGGCGCTCAGGGCGGTGGAAACTCGCCTTTATGTTGTCAGGGCTGCAAATACGGGAATCAGCGCTATTATTGATCCCACGGGAGAGTTTATCTCTCAAACAGGATTGTTTGAAAGATCAGCCCTGCGGGGAACAGTTAAATTTATTGACAAACAGACATTTTATACAATATACGGAGACGTCTTCATCTATACTTGCCTGACCTTTCTGCTGGTAATTTTTCTGCTTTCATTGAAGAGAAGGAGATAGGTATCCGTCGGCTTATACGGATATCTCCCTTAAGAGAATAGAAAATTTCTAAGATCATGGGGAGGGGAAAGATGGCAACAGGTGTTAACTATTACCGCTTAAGGGAAGTAAGGCGAGCGGGTAAAAGGGATGGGAGAAATTGGAAATGGAAATTTGTGCCCCTCTCATGGCCTCCCTGGGAGATTAAAGAGCCAGATCCTCCGGTAGATCAAAAGGAGCCTTCACAATACGAAGCTAACCTCATTTCATTCGCCCATGCAAATCTTGAACGGATTGGAAAGGGGTGGTCTCAAGAGGATGAGAGATTGACAGCGGAGTACTGCAACGCTAAAGGCAATAAGGAAAACTTAGAAAAAGAAAAAGGACTTGCAGATGAAGAGATTAAAGATGCAGTAGACCGGTTTGAAGAAGCGAGGGAAAGATTTCTTGCCTTCCCTCCACGATGGGTGCCTCTATGGTTATATTGGTCAATTTTTATTGTCATAAGTCTTGCAGAAGGCTTTTTCAATCTCAGAAGCAAGAAAGGATCCGGAGGGGTATAGGAAGGCTGAAAATGAATACGAGGGGGCCGAGGAAGCCCTGGAAAAGGCAGGTGGAGAGGGAAAAAGAATTGTCAGGGAATTGGCAGAGGCGGTAGAGAGATTTAATAAGGCTCATTCAGCAAGGGAACACAAATTCGAACAATACACCCATAACGCCCAGGAAGAACGGGATGGTTGGGTAAGTTATACAAGAACATACAGGCATGCCAATATGAGTGCAAGAAAAGACAAGACATTACCGGAATCATTCAAGATTGACCCTGAAACCCTTATAAAAATTCCCGATGTGTTCGAAATCCTTAATTGGGAATGTCCTGACGATAGGGAAGGGGAGGGAAGATGAGGGGCCTGGCGATAGCATTAATCATCTTTCTATGCACTATAAGCGTCTCAGCCTGTGAGAAAGCCGAACCACCAAAGCAATTTAGTAAGACTATAGTTGTTCTTGTAGACTACTCTGAAAGTGTAAGAAATGCCAGGGGGGATTACTTAGACGCCTTTGATAAAATAACTTCCCAAATTGAGGTAGGCACCCACTTCTTTGTATGGAAGATAACCGAACTGTCTGAAATGGAGCCTAAGCCACTCATAGATGAAGATTTCCCACCCCCTCCTCCCTCTCCAAATGAATTTTACAGAAAACAGGCAATGGCAAAGGCACAGAAAGAGACAGAAGAAAGATCAAAGGACATAAAAAAGAGAATGCAAGCTTTTTTAGAATCAGAAGAGGAACTTACAAAGAGGACAGCCATTTTAGGCTCATTGCACGTAGCCGAAAGGGTATTCAAGAAAGATAAAAAGGATAAAAGGGCATTGGTGATACTATCTGACATGATTGAAGATTCCTCCGAATATAATTTTGAGCGGGAAA
>MNZP01000017.1 GCA_001873675.1 Syntrophaceae bacterium CG2_30_49_12
GCTTTCACCTGGGGACGGACGTAGCCGGTGGTTTGAAAATCTTGGCGGAAGCCCTTTAGAAGCCGTTAAACCAGCGTCATCGGGATGATATATATTCTCTTCTCTTCTCTCCCCTCCCTTATTATCAAGGCCTGACTCTTATATTCCCTCCTTGACTTTTTTAAGGGGAATAAGATATTCTTAATACGGGTCAAATATGGAGGATGCCAAAAATGAAAACAAAATCTCTGTTATTGGTATCCATGGGTATCTCTGTGGCTCTTTGGTTGAGCTTTTTCCCTATTCCGCAGGCGCCGGCAAAACTACTGCTGCCTCTTTCCGAATTGATTGCCAGGACACAGGAAAGCTATGAAAAAACGGAAGACTTAAGGGCAAGGTTTGTCCAGGAAGTAACGATCAAATCCATGGATAAGGTGGAGCGGGAAGAGGGGACTTTTTATTTCAAAAAACCGATGAGTATGTCCTGGGATTACGTAAAGCCAAAAGCAAAAAGAATCGTACTCAATCGGGAAAAGGGATATTTGTACATTCCGGCAGATCATGCTGTGTACGTCCAGGATGTAAAAAGCATTTTCAAATCAAGCCCGACGATCAAGTTCTTCTCCGGCCTCGGCAAACTTCAGGATGACTTTCAGGTAAACTTTTCCCAGCATGACCCTCGCGACGGAGACGGAAACTACCTCCTTAGCCTGGTTCCCAAAAATTCCGCTTACGGTATCCAGAAGCTTTACCTGACAATTGACAGAGACAATTTCCGGATTCTCCGTTGCAGCTTTACGGATGTCTATGGCAATGCTACGTCTATTCGCTTTACGGACATCAAAGTAAATAATAAACTATCCGATAAGCTGTTCACCTTCAAACCGCCGCCGGGGGTAGAGGTCGTCAACATGCCGTGATTAAAGTTTACCATAACTACTCAGGTTCAAAGTTCCGGGGTTCACGGTTCAAGGTTCACAGTTCAAGGTTAGACTGTGGCTCCTTGAACTATCTCAAGGAATATGAAGAACGTAAACCAACCAACCCTGAACCCTTGAACCCTGAACCCTTGAGAGGGGGTATCTGTGTTACTTGCCAGAATTGAGAAAATCTCCAGTTTACCTCAGAAAGAGGCCCTGGATTTAGAGTGGCTTGAGACCAATGGACTGGGGGGTTACGCATCCAGCACTATCCTGAACTGTCATACCAGAAAATACCATGGCCTCCTGGTGGCAAATCTCAAAGAACCACCCGGCAGACACGTCCTCCTTTCGAAGTTTGAAGATTCCCTTTGCATGAAGGGCAAAGAATTCTTCCTCTCCTGTCATCAGTATCCCGGAGACTTTTTCCCCCATAACTGGGATATTATCAAAGAATTTCGATTAGTTCCCTACCTTGAATTTACCTACCAGATAGGTGAGGTGTGTATTCGCAAGTCTATCATGCTGGTTGACGGTGAAGACCGAGTTCTTATCAGGTATGATGTCGGAAATTGCCCCCGGGGGGTCCTCCGCCTGAAACCATTCCTCGCCTACCGGGGATACCATACGCTCTCTAAGCAAAACCTGTTCCTTCATATCAAGACGTATAGCATAAAAAATGGATTCAATATCCAACCGTATGATGGCATGCCCCCTCTGTACATCCAGACCAGCGTCAAATCGCAGTTTTTACCTTCCCCTGTCTGGTACAACAATTTTGAATACTCACGCGAAAAGGAACGCGGCTATGAATGGCGTGAGGATCTGTTTCAGCCAGGCATTCTTGAGATTCCCATAAAAAGAGGCAGTGTCGTCATTGTCTCTTCCTCCCTGGGTATCTCGCAGGGACAACTGAGAAGGATATGGACGGCGGAAGAGACAAGAAGGAATCGCGAGATCGGGAGCAGCGAAGTCATCATAAACCGTTTTGGGGAGGAGGATAGGTCCTATCTGAGGAATTTAATTGCTGCCGGTCAGCAGTTTCTGATCAAAACACCGTCGCATCGTCCCGCAATCATTGCCGGCTATCACTGGTTTGGTGAGTGGGGGAGGGACACACTTATCTCCCTGCCAGGCCTGACATTCTGTTGCGGCCGGCCAGAGGAGGGTATAAATGTCCTGGCCTCCCTCGGGGAGTTTGCAAGGGATGGCCTTCTGCCCAATTATCTGTCCGCCGATGAGAAGGAAAACACCTATAACGCTCTGGATGCCTCTCTTTGGTACTTCTGGGCTGTTCAACAGATGTTCAAGTACACGGGCGATAGCGAGACGATCAGGAAACAGATGTGGCCGATGATGAAAAGGATCATCAGACAGTTTATGGCCGGCACCTTATTTGACATTCACGTCAGTGACAACGGCCTGCTACATGCCGGAGAAGATGGTGCATGCCTTACCTGGATGGATGCAGTAGTGGGGGGTAGACCTGTCATTGCGAGATGCGGATACCCGGTAGAAATCAATGCCTTATGGTACAATGCCCTCTGTTTTGCCGCTGAACTTGCAAAGCTCTTTGGTGAAGACGAGTCTCCTTTCTCTGATCTTATCCCTAAGATCCAGCGGTCATTCCAGGATACCTTCTGGATAGAAAGTGAGGGATATCTGGGAGATTTTCTCTCCGACGGTTTTCTGGACCACGCGGTGCGACCGAATCAGATTTTCGCCGTCTCCCTCCCCTTTTCGCCCCTTAGCCCCTCTCAGCGGCGACAAGTCGTCAACAAAGTCGAACATCTCCTTCTCACCCCCTGCGGGCTGAGGACACTTTCATCCAAAGACGAAAGATACAAGGGACGGTACGCCGGTGATGCCGCTTCGAGGGATAGGGCCTACCATCAGGGGACCGCATGGCCGTGGCTCCTGGGACACTTTGGCGAGGCCTATCTCAACGTCGCCGAAGACAAGACCGCGGCAAAGGCGTTTCTCCTCGGCTATCTCCGGTCGTTTCTGAGTCAACATCTGACAGAGGCCGGTATAGGCTGCATCTCGGAGATCTTTGACGGGGACCCCCCTCACCTGCCGCACGGGTGCATTTCCCAGGCATGGAGCGCCGCCGAACTGATCAGATTGTACTCGCTTTTGACGGAAGCATCCTGATATTCTAAGTACTGCCAAGAACCACCCCAAAAATACAGGAGGTATTTGATTTGAAATCAGAGGTTTTAAATCCCAGGGATCTTCAAGCCAATTTAAGAGACTACCAGGAAACTTACGAAAAATTCCGCTGGGGGGAAGTGGAAAAGGAATTCACCTGGCATACCACGGGTAAAGTTAATATGGCTCATGAGGCGGTGGATAGGCATGCCCGGAGCTGGCGCAAGAACAAGGTCGCCCTTTACTACATAGATGACTTTCGTCAGGAGAAATACACCTACCAGGACTTGATGCTCCTCTCCAACAGGTTTGCCAATGTCCTGAGAAAATTGGGGATTAAAAAGGGTGAACGGGTCTTTGTCTTCATGCCCCGCTCTCCGGAACTTTACATCGCCTTTCTGGGGATTGCCAAGGTGGGGGCAATAGTGGGGCCTCTATTTGAAGCCTTTATGGAAGATGCGGTGAGGGATAGGCTGAAGGACAGTGAGGCGGCAGCGATTATCACCACGCCTTTCCTGAAAAATAGAATTCCTCGCAAGGATCTGCCTTCCTTGGAGCATCTGATCCTTGTTGGGACAGGGGAAAGATTGGAAGAAGGGGAGGTAAGTTTCGAAGAGGAGATGGCGAAAGCCCCGGAAAAAGCAGACATCGAATGGCTTACCCTCGAAGACCCTCTCATTTTACACTACACCTCCGGTTCTACGGGGAAACCCAAGGGAATCCTCCATATCCAGAGGGCAATGATCGGCCATTATCAGACGGCAAAGTGGGTACTGGACCTGAGGGATGAAGATATCTACTGGTGTACCGCAGATCCCGGGTGGATAACCGGGACCTCTTACGGGATCTACGGCCCCTGGTTGAACGGCGCCTCCAGTCTCATCCGGGGAGGACGGTTCAGCCTGGAGGGCTGGTATTCCACTATCGAGAGGTATAAAGTAACGGTCTGGTACAGTGCCCCCACTGCCTTCCGGCTGCTGATGGCTCAAGGGGATGATGTGGTTAAAAAATACGATTTAAGCAGTTTAAGATTGATCTACAGCGTAGGAGAACCCCTGAATCCTGAGGTTATACGCTGGGCCATAAAGGTCTTCGGGCAACCCATCCATGATACCTGGTGGATGACAGAAACCGGGATGCAGCTTATTGCCAATTACCCGTCCATGTCTGTAAGGCCCGGCTCCATGGGTAAGCCCTTTCCCGGTGTTGCCGCGACGATCCTTGACGGACAGTGAAAGGAAATTCCTCCCAACCAGATCGGAAATCTGGCCATAAAAAAAGGATGGCCCTCCATGATGAGGGAGGTCTGGAAAAACCCGGAGAAATACCGGCAGTATTTCCCCTCTGACCTGCCTACCGCCCCAGCGGGGCAGGCAGGTGATTGGTTTATTGCCGGTGACGCCGCCTACCGGGATGAGGACGGTTATTTCTGGTTTCAGGGGAGGGTTGATGATGTGATCAAGACCTCGGGGGAAAGGGTAGGACCCTTTGAGGTGGAAAGCAAACTCCTGGAACATCCCGCCGTAGCCGAGGCGGGGGTTATCGGTAAACCCGACCCGGTAAGGGGGGAGATCATCAAGGCGTTTATCTCTCTTAGGCCCGGTCATACCCCATCACCGGAACTGAGGGAAGAGATATCACAATTTGTCAAGCAGGGCCTGGCTGCCCATGCCGCTCCTCGGGAGATCGAGTTTCGTGAGACCCTCCCCAAGACGAGAAGCGGAAAGATCATGAGGAAGGTGTTGAAGGCCTGGGAACTCGGGTTGCCTACCGGTGACCTCTCTACCATGGAGGATTGAAGATGCCAAAATATATGATCATCCACCATCAGGATCCACAATTCGTCTCTTGCCACATAAACCTGGCCTGTAAGGTCTGTGCAAAGGAAAAGAGGGCAAGCTGGAAAAGGGCTTACTATAACCTGAGGGAGGGACGGATCTTCTGTGAGTGGGAAGCGCCTGACGAGGATACCCTGAAAGAAATCTTGCTGGAAAGCGGTTTTCCCCACGGAGAGGTGGTGGAGGTGGAGGCGCTGACGCCAGGAGAATGCGCTTGGGAAATCTTTGGTGAATTGGAAGATTAGAAACAGGAGTTAATCCATATTGAAGGAAGAATTGAACGGTCTGTTTTTGTCCTGCTAAAATATTCAGGTGCCGGTTCATCCCCACGCCTGTGGGGAACGTTGAGGATCAACCTGTTTTGGAATGAGGATCATCGGTTCATCCCCACGCCTGTGGGGAA
>MNZP01000035.1 GCA_001873675.1 Syntrophaceae bacterium CG2_30_49_12
ATGTCCGAATATGGGAGAATGCTTTTCCAGAAAAACAGCAACGTTTCTTATCTTAGGAGATGTTTGTACAAGAAGTTGTACCTTTTGCGCGGTTAAAAAGGGAATTCCGCTGCCTGTTGATGATACAGAACCACAGCGCCTTTTCGAGGCGTCGCAAAAACTTGGCCTGCAATACATCGTGGTAACCTCGGTCACCAGGGATGACCTTGCTGACGGTGGCGCTTCCCAGTTTGTAAAGGTCGTGGAAACGCTTCATAAACAGGGAAACGGGGTTACTATTGAAGTCCTCATCCCGGATTTTCGCGGTTCTTCTGAAGCCTTGAGGTCTCTGGTAAAATCGAAACCCCAGGTGATCAACCACAATGTGGAAACGGTTCCCCGTCTATATAGCAAGGTCAGGCCGGAAGCTTCCTACAGGCGCTCCTTAGAACTACTATCAGAGATAAAGCGCTTAGATCCAACAATTACTACCAAGAGCGGTTTTATGGTCGGCCTGGGAGAGACCGGGGACGAACTTTGCGGAGTTATGGATGACCTGCGGAAGGCAAACTGTGATCTCCTCACCATTGGCCAGTATCTGCAACCATCTTCACAACACCATCCGGTGGCGGCATTCGTCTCGCCGGAAGAATTTTTATCTTATGAACACAGAGGTATGGAAATGGGGTTTGCCGGTGTTGCCTCCGCCCCGCTGGTAAGGAGTTCCTTCAAGGCTGCCGAACTTTACGCGAAGACAAAGAAGTAATGGTTCACCGCAGAGACGCAAAGGACGCTGAGGTTAAGTTTTGTATTGCTTTCCGTTGAGAGGACGGAAAGCAATACATCCTGAAGAAAATTGCCATCGAGGTGTGAAAATGTCCGAAAAGAGAAACCGTATTGCGATCATTGGTGGGGGGCCGGGTGGATATGTGGCCGCCATTTGTGCGGCTCAACTCGGCGGAGAGGTAACTCTCATTGAAAAGGATAGATTGGGGGGAACCTGTCTGAATCGGGGATGCATCCCCACCAAATCCTTGCTTCAATCTGCAGGGGTCTTACGTCAGATAGAACGTGCGGATACCTTCGGTATCTCGATAGAAAATCTTTCCTTTGATTATGCGAAGATGCGCAGGCGAAAGGAAAAAGTTGTGCAACAACTGTTGAAGGGCATCGGGTTTCTGATGAAGAAAAATAATATCTCCGTTATCAGTGGAACCGGCACGATTGTCAAACCGGGGATGGTAAAGGTCGCCGGCAGTGAAAAAATGATAGAAGCGGATAAAATAATAATTGCCACCGGTTCAGAACCTGCCTCAATTCCGATCGCGGGAGCCGATAGGAAAGGTGTTATCTCCAGCGATGAGGCGATAGACATGGAAGAACTGCCCGAAAGCATGATTATTATTGGCGGCGGTGTAATCGGGGTTGAGTTCGCCCAGCTCTTTTGCCGCCTAAAGACAAGGGTTGCAGTTATCGAAATGATGCCCCGGTTATTACCCACCGAGGATGCAGAGATCGCCCTGATCTTAGAAAGAAAATTAACCCGGGAAGGAGTTGCTGTTTACACCGATGCCACCGTAAAGGAAATCGGAACAAATGAAAAAGGAGAAAAGGTTGTTACTTTCAGTTTTAAAGGTGAAGAAAAAAGGCTGGTTGCCGGCAAGGTTTTAATCGCCGTGGGGCGGCGCCCCTGCACTGAAAATCTGGGTCTGGAAAAGCTATCCCTTCCTCTCAAGAAAGACCGCATTGTGGTAAACAACCGGATGGAGACAGATATAGAGAACATCTATGCGATCGGAGACGTGGTGGGGGATGTCATGCTGGCCCACAAGTCTATGGCCGAGGGAAGGTGCGCAGCCCAAAATGCAATGGGTATTGTCTCAGAAATGGACTATCGGGCGGTTCCCCGCTGCGTCTATACTTCACCGGAGGTAGCGGCGGTGGGATTGACCGAGAGAGAGGCAAGGGAAAAATACGGTGATATCAAGATCGGTAAGTTCCCCTTTAGAGCTAACGGGAAGGCTCTGATATTAGATGAAACGGACGGTATGGTAAAGTTTATCGTTGAGCCTCGATATGGGGAAGTACTTGGAGTAGGAATCATTGGTCCTCATGCAACCGAAATGATTGGAGAAGCCGCCTTGGGGATAAAACTGGAAGCCTCCTTTAATGATTTTGCCTCATCTATTCATGCCCATCCCACCCTCTCAGAGGGTTTAATGGAGGCCGCCCTAACAGTGGAGGGAAAATCTCTCCATATTTAACCGGCAGCCGGCTGAAGTATCCCCGTTACCGTTGTTCTTTCGATTGTCCGGCTCCTATCATCCCCAAAGGGCATCATGAAGCCCTGAAGTGCGGACAATCCTCCGGGAAACGGCGGCGCGAAAAACATCTTCTCTTCCCCAGATTGTCACCTTCCTTTTTGCCCTCGTAATGCCCGTATAGATAAGTTCCCGTGTCAGCACGGGTGATTCCCTGTCAGACAAAATAAGGACGATCCTGTCAAATTCCGATCCCTGGCTTTTATGAACGGTCATGGCATAGACTGTCTCATGTTCCGGCAGTCTCGAGGGAGATAATTTTCTCCAGGCGCCGCCGGCATCACGGAAGAAGGCATACAGTTCGTTGTCCCCTTCAGGCAGAATAATACCGATGTCTCCATTGAATAACCTCAGATTATAGTCGTTGCGGGTAATCATGACCGGGCGCCCCCGGTACCAGCGTGTGTCTGGTCTGATCAGGTTTTCACGGCGGAGAATCTCTTCAACGAGAAGATTCAATGCCGCTGCGCCGAAGGGACCATGCCTGAGGGCACAGAGGATGCGAAACCCGTCGAATAGATCAAATATTTCTTCAATATTAGTTTTTAAATCAATGGCTTGCAAATAATCTTTAAAGTTATTTATAAGCTTTTCACTAAGCGCCGGAGTGAGGATGTCCGGCCGGGGTAATTCCGACCATTGGATGTCCCCGTAAGCGCCGGATTTCAGGAGGGCAAGGGCACGGTCGCCATCTCCCCCGTTCACCGCAGAGGCAAGATGACCGATACCGCTTTCCTCTCCAAAACGATAGTTCTTTTGCAGTTGGACAAGACTGTCACAGATCACCGGCGACTCTCCCGGATGGGAGACGACCTGGATGCCATTACGTGTATATTTTTTCAACTCATCAGAAAATCCCCGGGAAAAGGCATCCAAAGACCCCGTTCCGCAGATATCGCCGAGGACGGCGCCTGCCTCTACCGAGGCCAGTTGGTCCTTATCGCCCAGGAGAATGAGCCTTGCCGTCCCCGGCATCGCCTGGACAAGCTTGGACATCAGGGGAAGGTCAACCATGGAGGCCTCATCCACAATAACCACATCAACGGGAAGAGGATTTCCGGAATTGTAGAAAAAGTAAGGCGAATCTGGAATAGTCGAGAGCAGGCGATGGATGGTGGTCGCCTTTTCGGGAATGGCCGCCCTCACAGACTCAGGACAACGCAGCGTCTCCCTGGTTTTTTTGATGGCCTCTTCAAGCCGGGCGGCGGCCTTTCCCGTCGGTGCGGCAAGGGCGATCCGCAACATCTTCCCCTTGCTCTGCTCGAGGAGGAGGGCCATGATCTTTGCCACGGTAGTGGTCTTTCCCGTCCCGGGACTCCCGGAGATTACGGAGAAACCGTTCCATAGAGACGTGATGGCGGCGACTCTCTGCCAGTCGGTACCATCATCGGGAAGAGGGGGAAAGAGGCGATCCAGCCCATCCTTCAGGAGGGCAGGACCAATACCGGCCTCATCCGCAAATATCTGCGGCTTACCGTTTCTGTTGCCGGTGCGGTCCCTGATGAAATCGGCCAGTTTTTTTTCATAGTCCCAGTAACGATACAGGTAGAGACGCGACCGCCCGTCGAGGATGAGGGGCCTGTAGTCGCCGGGTTTCCCCAGCACGCCACTCGCCTCGAGTACCCGTCGCCACTGGGAAAGTGAGGGACAGGTTAGAGGATATCCTTCCAACTCACCACCTGTCAGCGGCCTCCCCTCGAAGGATGAGAGATCGAGGCAGATATGCCCTTCCCTCGTGCCCCTGCTGACCAGCGCCGCAGTTAGAAAGACCTCCGGCGCATCATGGCCCGCAAGTTCCGTCATCAAACGGGCAAAGTGGAGGTCAAGTTCAGAAAATGTTCTCATTCCCTCTCCTTCTCTCCCTCATCCCACGGCGATAAGTTCTCTTGTCAATGCCGTGATCAGTTCTGCCGAATATTGCTAACAACAAGGAAATCTTTGGTTTTTCGTGTTTAAATTGAACCAGGTCATCACGGCATAGAAAGTTAAAAAATACACCTCGGATTTAAGCCGACTCGGTAAGATTAAGTTTGCGAATAAAAAAACTTACGGAGGAGGCAGAAAACCGATGCAATTAGATACTATCACAGAGTTTTTAAATATCCAAAATTATAAAGCGGTATAAGTTACAAGGGGCGGATATCAGAACGGCGCGGAGCGCCACAGGAACACGCAAAAATCAGCCGCGAGTATAACGAGTCGGCTGGATTGCCTGGGTGGCCTTTTCTTAATTAATGCTAAGTTGTATCTTAACGGCTTCTTCAACCTTGTGCATATCTGCCTCAGAAAGAATGCCAGCGCGGTTAAAAAGCCTTAACTTGCTTACAGTGGCCAATTGATCCGCCATGGCCTTGCTCTCTTTGCCTTCAAAAGCCACCAGTGCCTCACTGGGATAGAGACGATCTGTTTTGCTGGTAAGAGGAATAACTTGAACTCTATTGAGGAATTTGTTTGATGCATCATTGCTGATGATAACGGCAGGACGCTTCTTTTTGATTTCCCCACCAACAGAAGGATCGAAATTGACCCACCAGACTTCACATCGTTTCATGATCCGTGTCCTTAAAGGTAATTTCGGCCCAATCTAATGCTTCATTCTCCCGATTTTTGTCTTTTGCCATCTCGGCATAGGCCGATTCATAATTGGGGCGCACAACGTGAGGACGGACTATCTCCTGGACAAATCTACTAATTTTGCGGGGTCCTATGATTTTATGGAGTCCGGTATATACTTCTTCATCTACGGTTATGGTTAATTTCTTCTGCATGGCACACCTCCTTTATACGTGTATTGTACGTATAGTTGCTCGGCATGTCAATAAAAAAAGTAACTATTCAGCCACCAAGGCACAAAGACCCAAAGAGAAGATGGATATAAATTGAATAACGGAGTTTTCTCATTAATTTCAATGTGCCATGCATTAAAAAGGCTATTATAAAGAATTAATCCTATAATCTTGGTGCC
>MNZP01000020.1 GCA_001873675.1 Syntrophaceae bacterium CG2_30_49_12
GGAAGGGAAAAAAATAAATCTGTCCCCTTTCTTGTTCTTTCTTGTTCTTTCTTGTTTTTAGTTCATTTTTTACATCTCTTTGCAGTTGATTGCGAAGATCACGATTCATGTCGAGTACGTCGCCGGTTGCGGCATCGAAATGAATATCTGACAGGTGTAGGAATGTTAGTGTATTACCCATAACTATAGAATTTGATAGGACATTGCTTTTGTGAGCTGGAAGTATGAGGAGAACGACCTTGTATGTCAATTACAATAATCATCACAAAATGTGGGGTGTGGTGTCGATGAATGCGTGACAGATGTACCGAGGTTTTCATCCTCTTGATAAATCACTGCCCCTTTTGGTGGTTGTCATTGCCTTGAAAAAGATCTTTTCGACCGTAATTCAGACAGATCTCTCCTGCATGCTTCCAATTAGCTTCACTGATTTCTGTATTCTTCCCAGGAATATTCAGGGTCCAGATAAAAGTGATCGTCATTCATTTCCAATTGAAATGATGTAGGCCTATCAAAATCACCGGATGCTTGACTTCAGGAAGCACGCACCAACCGGATGAACCCTATTTAATTACCTCATCGGGAAAGATTTCTTTCTTTGCCGCTTCAATGGCCTTTCTCATGAACCCCTCATCTACCATGCCAAGGGGGGCAGGCGTCTCGAATATCCGCTTGGGCATCCTGAGGTTATCAAAAGAGAACCCTTCTCTCACCTTGAAGCGATACTTCGCCTGGTGTATCTCTTTTCCCAGGCGATCCAGGTCATCTGCCGTCAGATCGAATCCCGCCACCTTCAAGGCCATTAAAATCGTCTCCGCCGTGTATATGCCGCGGGCGAAGAAACAGACCACCAGCGAGGAAAGGATCTGACGCCAGCGCTCTTCTTTATATCAGCTCCTGTACCATCTCCTCTGGTTCCGGCATTCTTTTCGCGATGACCTTCTGATCATAGCTGTATCCTGCATTATCCAGATGGCTGTGGCGGGCTCCGATGAGCACGCCCAGGTGGGCTGCGGGCCCGGTGTGATAGCCGGGCATCTCGTTTCCACCGAAGGACAGGGCAAAATCGGCGCCGCCATACCTGGAGACGGTATAATCGAGGCCCTTGGCCAAGGCCTTATACAGATCATTATCCTGAATGACGATCCTTTTCAGGGCCTCCATATAGGTTTCGTAGTCCCCCCATGCGAGTTTCAACCCCGTATCCGCCTCGGAAATCAGTCCCTTCTCCTGGGCCTCCGTGGCCCAGGCCAGGACAACACCGGCGCTCATGGCATCAATGGCCCATTTTTCCACCCATTCTATGATCTTCAGGAGACCCTTGGGGTCTGCTATGCCCAGCATAGAGCCCAGGGCGTAAATAGGTTCATAATCATAGGAGATCATGGATGTTTTATAAAAATAGGCCTCATCCACATAAGGTTCCCTGAGGGCGGCAATGTGAATGCAGCCTACCGGGCAATGGGAGCAGGCCAGCCGTCTGCCCAGGAAATGTTCCGCCAGGGCCTCGCCGGAGATGTCGCCGGCATTTTCCAGGCGCACCTCTTTTAAATTCCTTGTGGGCAATCCCCCCAGTATATTCAGGGGATTAATGTTTTCCGCCGTACCCAGGTCGTGATATTTTTTCATCACCGTGGAGGTCACCGCCGCATGGTAAATTGATTCGTAAACCTCGTTAAAATCTTTCTTGTTCGCCACCGGCAGGGAGTGGTTCCCAGAGATGACCAGCGCCTTAAGCTTTTTACTGCCGAATACGGCCCCCAACCCGAGACGGCCAAAATGGCGATATGTCTCGGTGGTGACGCAGGCATAGGAGACGAGATTTTCACCTGCGCCGATTCTCATAATGGTCCGGATGCCCGATCCGGTTTCGTTATCCCGGATGATCCGCCCCACGGTGAAACTGCTCACCATGCCCCAGAGGGAAGCGGCATCGCGAAAGATGACAATATTGCCGTGAATAGCCAGGTATAGCGGTGTAGCGCTTGCTCCCTTGATGACTATCGCCCCGTAACCGGCGGAGCGGATAGCTATGGCGCTTCTCCCGCCGCAATGGCTCTCTCCCAGATTGCCGGTAAGGGGAGACTTAAAGAAGGCTACCGTTTTTGACGCCAGGGGGAATAATGCCGTGAGGGGCCCCACGGCCAGGATAATGGGATTGTCGGGACCTAAGGGATCGCAATTCTCCGGGCATTCTTCAAGGAGCAGCTGCGCTGCCACTCCGGCGCCGCCGAGATACTTCTGGAAGAGGTCCTCCCTGCGCACCGACCGGAAACGTTTTTTGGTAAGATCTACGTAAAGCACGTTGGCCAGAGGATCATCGGGGAGCATAGTTGACCTCCTTCTCCTCTAATTTGAGAACCCCGTGAGGACAGAACTTGCTGCAGGCGCCGCAATGGATGCAGATCATGGGTTTGTTTATTTCATCGGCCCAGAAAATGGCCTTAATCAGGCAGGCCTCGCGGCAGTGACCGCAGCCCAAACACTTGTCGGGATCGAGTAGAACACCTCCTCCCTTCCGGGGTCGCAGGGCATCAGTGGGGCACGCCTTCAAGCAGGGAGGGTCTTCACAGGCCCGGCAGACTACCACGGTGAAACCCCGTTCCATCCCCCCCCCACAGAATGGATACCGATGCAGGTTCTGGCCAAGCCGGCCGCGCCCTGGCGGCGATTGCAGGCAAACATGCAACTCTGGCATCCTACACATTTTTCGGAATCTTTAACGGAAAGTCTCATAACACATTCTCATCCAATAGAATTGCAAACGTACACGCTTACGTGTAACATGAATCTTAAACCTTATACAACCTGTTTGTGTATCCCGTCAGGTAGGCAAGGAGAGTCAAAAACACAGAGGGGCAAGCCAATTTTGTGTCCCTGCCCCTCTGTATTAATACGCTCCTCCTTATCCATAAGAGGGGGAGGTTCAGCCACCACACCGGGTTCTTGACTCTTACCTTGAAAATGCTATAGTTTTTTGAGACGGGAGGGCGCCCGTGCGCAATGTGAATTGAATTTCCCCGCTAAACCTATGGAATGATAACAAACAATGAGAATCGGTGTTCTGACTGGCGGGGGCGATGTCCCCGGTTTAAATTCTTGTATTAAAGCACTCGTGTATCGTGCGGCAGATGCCGGACACGAAGTCCTTGGGATCCGTCGCGGCTGGGCAGGACTGTTTCGCTACAATTTCGATGCGGCGGATAATGGTCAATGTATGATACCCTTAAACAAAGCCAACACGCGAACGATTGATAGAACTGGCGGCACATTCATTCATACCTCACGCACAAATCCAGGACGGGTTCAATGGAATGAAGTGCCAAAATTCCTTCAAGACCCGAATCATCCACCGATGGAGAATGACCCGCCGGCAGATTTCACACCGCATGTGATCAAAGTCATCGAGCATCTTGGCATTGATGTTCTTGTAACCATCGGCGGTGATGATACGCAAAGTTATGCTGTGCGGCTGCATCAGGAGGGGATTCCTGTTGTTGCCATTCCTAAAACAATGGACAAAACGATGTCTATGGAACGGATTACTGCATCGGCTTTTCAACAGCAGTAACACGCAGTGTGGATTTTATTACGGCGCTGCGAACACCTGCAGGTTCACATGAGCGCATTGCCGTTGTTGAACTCTTTGGGCGCAACTCCGGCGAAACGTCTCTCATCTCTGCGTATCTTGCCAACGTTGACCGTGCAATTATTTCTGAAGTGCATTTCGACCCAGAGAAACTGGCAAACCTTCTCATGGAGGACAAACGCAACAATCCCAGCAACTATGCGATTATGACGATTTTAGAAGGGGCGCAAATGATTGCCGGAAAGATTGTCGAGTATGGGCAAGAGGACGCCTATGGTCACAAAAAACTTGGCGGCATTGGAGCAATTACGGGTGAGGCGCTGCAGAAGTTGACGGGAACGCAAATTCTTTATCAGCAGTTGGCGTATCTCATGCGCAGCGGTGAACCTGACGCACTTGACCGTATGGTAGCCACCAGTTATGCTACTTTCTCAACACCTGATTGATGGTTTCCGCAAAGGTTTCCATGCCCTTCAGCCAGTCCCTCTCTAATGGATCCACTTCCATTACTTTTCCGCCGATCTCGTGGGCAATTGTTCGGGCGCTTTTTGTATCAAAACCCTTCTGGACAAAAATGACCTTAATGCCTTTCCGCCTCGCCGTATCAATCACTTCTTTAATATGGGATGCGCCTTTTATTTTCCCCTCTTCTTCAATGGCCATCTGTTTCAGGCCATACTCATCGGCAAAATATCCCCAGGCAGGGTGATAGACCATGAAGGCATAACCTTTTTTACCGGCAAGCAATGTCCTGTTCTTACGGTCCAACTCTTCAATATCACTTAAGAATGCTGCAAAATTTTTCCCGTAATAATCTCTGTATTGAGGATCATAAAGGGATAACGCCTGATGGATATTCCTGGCTGCTATCTTTACGCAGGAAGGAGAAAGCCACACATGGGGGTCCTGTTCACGGTAGCGGGTGCCGTATGACATATTCATCAAGGTCATTTTTTTGTTTTTCCCGGCAATGATATGGAGATACTTCTCTTCAAAGGGAAAGGCAGGGGCGCCCACCTTAATGTAGATATCAGCATCGGACAGCCTGACCAGTTGTTGAGGGGTCGGTTCGTACATTTCAGGACATGCGCCTGCCGGGATCATTACCTGGACGTTCACCCGGTTTCCCCCCACTCTCTCCACAAAATAGGCCTGGGGCAGGACACTGACGGCAACCAGGATTTTGCCCGAAGCCGAAGCGATTCCCTTATAGCTTCCCAATACGATCAATAAGGTCAACGTTATTATAAGATATGCACTCTTTTTCATGTTTCCGTTTCTCCTTTTTTACTACCTGAGGTCTTTATTAAGTGTTGTGTTACAGCCATGAAGAAAATTAGAGAGAGTAGCGGCAGTTAGTGAATATATGGTAAGTTATTGTTTTTATTTGGTGCCTGGGGCGGGAATCGAACCCGCACACTCTCAAAGGAGCGAGGGATTTTAAGTCCCTTGCGTCTACCAATTCCGCCACCCAGGCTGTAATTGCGTAACTGCTCAGGTAGCCACAAAGGCACCAAGACACAAAGGATACATATAAGTTTATCAACCTTATCTGACAATAAACAAGACATTCCAACAACACAGCAGATACTGTGCCCCCATAAAAAAGGGTATTAAAAGAATAATTCTCTAATCTTAGTGCCTTGGTGCCTTAGTGGCTGAATAGTTACGTAATTGC